>JASBUY010000278.1 GCA_030147645.1 Aquabacter sp.
CGAGAGCGCTCCGCAGAGACCAATGACACGCGTCCTCCCCCCGCCCCGCTTCATCCCTGGCCCCCTTTTGGCTTCAGCGCGTCAGCTTGAGGCACACCAAAGCTCCCCTGATCCGCCCCGCCTGGTCCACTCTTAAACCAAGCTTAACCGACGGAAGAAGCTGGTGGAGCGGAAGTCTGCGCCTCCACCCAAGCGGCGAATGCCTCAGGACTTTGCTCCACCGGAATTTGAAGAATCGCCGGCACATCATAAGGATGCGTGTCGTCGAGCGCCGCCATCAAGGCGCCGACTTGCGCGCTTGTGGTCTTCAGCAGAAGCACCACTTCGTCCGCCCGCTCGATCGAGCCTTGCCATTCATAAATGGAGATCATCGCCGGCAGGATATTGGCGCAGGCGGCAAGTCGCGCCGCAACCAGCCGGCGCCCCGCCGCTTCCGCGCTCGCCACTGAAGGGAAGGTCGAATAGACCAGTTGCAATGCCATGCTGCCTCCCGCCGTGATGCCACCGGAGAATGGGGTCGCCGCCGTGCCTCGACAAGGCGCAAGCGGACCGATAGTTAGACAAGGCGCTGCTTTGGGCGCGGAGAGGGGAGCCGCCGTCGCGGCTGGCCGATGAGCGGAGCCGAGACGCTTTTCCAGAGGATCGCCTTCACCGCGGCCGCCACGCCCGAGGCGGAGTCGGCCCGGGCTCGCCTTGCGGAACTGTATGGCGAAGCGTCGGAGCAGGACGCGCAGGTGATCGTCGCGCTGGGCGGTGACGGCATGATGCTCCAGACCCTTCACCAGGTGCGCGGGCGCGGCATTCCCATTTACGGCATGCATCGCGGCTCGGTCGGCTTCCTCATGAACACCTATCGTGAGGACCAGCTGCGCGAGCGCCTCGCCGCCGCCATCCAGGTCAAGATTCACCCGCTTGTGATGGAAACGGTGGACCAGGCCGGCACGCGCCATCGCGCACATGCCTTCAACGAAGTGGCGCTGTTCCGCCAGACGTATCAGGCGGGAAAGCTGCGCGTCAGCATCGACGGACGCGAGCGCCTGGAAGAACTGATCTGCGACGGCATCATTGTCGCGACGCCCGCCGGTTCAACCGCTTACAATCTCTCCGCCCACGGCCCCATCCTGCCGCTCGGCACGCCGCTTCTGGCCCTCACCCCCATTTCGCCCTTCCGCCCCCGCCGCTGGCGCGGCGCGCTGGTGCCCGACAAGGCGGGCATCGAAATCGAAGTGCTCGAACCGGTGAAGCGCCCCATGAGCGCGGTGGCCGACCATTCCGAAGTGCGCAACGTGGTTCGTGTCTCCGCCGCGCTCGACGCCTCCTGTTCCTCCGCAATGCTGTTCGATCCCGACCACGGTCTGGAAGAGCGCATCCTGCGCGAGCAGTTCGTCTATTGAGGGCGGGCCTCCCCCGCACGACACCGCTCCATGGTCTTCTCCTCCGTCACCTTCCTCTACTATTTTCTGCCGATCTTCCTGGTCGCCTATTTCGCGGCGCGGGGAACGCGGGCACGCAACCTGGTTCTTCTGGGTTTTTCGCTGGTCTTCTACGCCTGGGGCGGGCTGTGGAACCTGGCGCTGCTGTGCGTGTCCATGCTTGGCAATTACGCCCTGGCGCTGCTCATCGGCGCGCGGCCGCCGGGGCGAAGGCTCGGACCGCTCTGGCTTGCCATCATCCTCAATCTGGCGGGGCTGATCTTCTTCAAATATGCCGGCTTCCTCGCGGAAAACCTCAATGTGATCCTGCCTGACGGGCTGGACATCCCGGTGGTCCATCCCGAATGGCCGCTCGGCATCTCCTTCTTCACCTTCCACGCCATTTCCTATCTGGTGGACGTGTATCGCGGGCGGGCGCAGGCCAATGGGCGGCTGGAGGAGATCGCGGTCTACATCACCATGTTCCCGCAATTGGTGGCGGGTCCCATCGTCCGCTATTCCACCATCGCAAACCGCATCCGCGACCGCCGCACCACCATGGGGCGGGTCTCGGCCGGGCTGCGCATCTTCATCATCGGCCTGTCTTGGAAGGTGCTGATCGCGGACGAGGTGGCCCCCGTCGCCACCATGGTCTTCGATCAGGTGGACACGCCGAACTTCGCCACGGCCTGGCTGGGCCTTGGCGCATACGCGCTCCAGATCTATTTCGATTTCGGCGGCTATTCCAACATGGCGATCGGCCTCGCCATCGCCATGGGCCTGAAATTCCCACGCAATTTCAACCTGCCCTACGGCGCGCTGTCGATCGCGGACTTCTGGCGGCGCTGGCATATGAGCCTGTCCAGCTGGTTCCGCGACTATGTCTATATCCCGCTGGGCGGCAACCGGAACGGCCATCTCCACACCGCCATCAATCTGTGGACCGTTTTCCTTCTGTGCGGCCTCTGGCATGGCGCGGCTTGGACCTTCCTGATCTGGGGCGCCCATCACGGCTTCTTCCTGGTGCTGGAGCGCACGCGTTTCGGCGGCTGGCTGAAGGCCGCGCCGCTGGTGCTGCGGCATGCTTATGTATTCGCGGTCTTTCTGTCCGGCTGGGTGTGGTTCCGCGCGCTGACGCTTAATGATGCCTATGACCTGTTCGCCGGCCTTGTGGGTCTCCACGGCTTCGGTCCCATCGACACCTCGCTGATGACGGCCCTCCAGCCCATCACCATCGGCATGCTCATCCTGGGCTGGCCGCTCGCCATGTGGGGACTGCCCCGGCCGAAGGGCGGGCGAATTGCTCCGGCCCTGCGCCGTGCGATCTACGGCACGGTGGACAGCATCGTGGTTTTGATCCTGTTCGCCCTGTGCATCATGACGGTGGGGGCTGCCAATTACAGCCCCTTCCTCTATTTCCGGTTCTAGCCGCCATGCCGCTGCTTCTCGCTTATCGCCGATGGTGGTGCATCCTCTTCACCGCCATCCTGTTCCTGCCGATGCTGGGACATGTGCTGCCGGACCTGCCCGGCCCCGTGCGGCCGGCGGTGGCGCCGGCGGAACGCTGGTGGGAACGGGCGGGCGAGCGGCTGGACCCCTATATCAATGCCCATTTCGGATTCCGGGGCGCCATCATGGCGGCGAACGGCGCCTATGCGCGCGCGTTTGAATCCACCCGCGCGCGGCCGTTGGTGATCGGCGATAACGGCCAGTTATTCTATACGGGCGACAAGGCATTTGAGCAGTCGCTGGGGTTGCTGGTGCGCGAAGCCCCGCTGCGAACCTTTGGCGAGGTTCTTGAAAAGTTCGACGCCGCCGTGAAGGCTCAAGGCGCGAAGCTGGTGGTGACCTCTCCCCCCAACAATGCGACGGTGCTTTCACATGACCTGCCCGATTGGGCCGAAGCCCAGATGCGCAAGCCGACGGAACTCGACATCGTCACGAAGGATCTTGCCCGGCGCGGCGTGACCTTCGTCGACCTGCGCCCCGCCTTGGAAGCGGCGGCGAAGGACGGCCCCATCTATATGCGCACGGACAGCCACTGGAACCAGCGCGGCGCGCTTATCGCCTTCAATGCCGCCATGGTCGCGGCCGGCCGTCCCGACCTCACGGTTCCAAGCGACGCAGCCCTCGGCCCCCTCGCCAGCGCACCCACCGGCGACCTCGCCCGCTATCTGGGGGAAGCAAGCCCCACCGGCGACCGGGATTATGGCGTGCGCTATCCCGAACCGCGCGCAAAACTCACCGCGCTGCATGGCGTTGTGCCCGAGAAGCCGCCGAGCGATCCGTTCCAGCCGTTTGCTTTCTCCACCGGGCATGACGGGCCGAGCATTCTGGTGATCGGCGACAGCTTCACCCAGCATTATTGGCGCCGCTACCTGGAAGCGCGCGCAAGCCGCTTCGGCTGGATGCACAACAATGCCTGCAAGTTCGAATGGAACGCCATCCAGACGTTCAAGCCGGACATCGTCATCTATGCGCCGACCGAGCGGTCCCTTCCCTGCAAGGGACTGCCCATCGGCATGCCGTGAGGCTCAGCGCAATTCCATCAGCGCCGCGGCGCCGGAAGGCCGGGCGCCCAGATGAAAAGTGATCGGATCCAGATCGAAGCCCTGCCCCTCCATGAGGGCGTGCCAACCGGAAAGATCGACGCGGTAAGGATTGTCGCGCAGCAGTTCGACCTTGACGAAGGGAAACCCCACCTCCAGCAGGCCGCGCCAGCTTTCATGCAGGTGATTGCGGGGTTCGGGCGGGAGCGGGAACAGCACCTCGACGGATAGCCCGCCCGCTTCCATCGCTGACTTCTGGCCCACTTCATAGTCGCGGATCACCTGGAGCTTGTCCTCCAGTACCGCGATGCTTTCCCAGAACCGGCGGGCGGACGCGCGGCGCTCGGGCGCGGCCTTGAGCATGAAGCAATAGCTTTGGAAATGGGGCGCCACCTCGCTGCTCGCGGTCAGCGCGACGATGTCGGCACCGCTCGCCCGGGCGCGTGTCACCATGGATCCCAGCAGACGGGGCGAATGGTACACGCTGTCATTGGCGAACCAGATCTCGCGCGCCTGCCAGATCTGGGGCATGACGCGCAGCGCATCGGCCCAGGCCGCGAAATCATAGCCGGCATTTTCGCGCACCATCACCGCATCGGCCGCGGCGCTGCCAGGGTCGCGGCAGGTCAGATCCGGGCGGTCCGTCACCACCACCAGCGCCAGCCGCATGCCGGCGCGGCGCAGATCGGCGCAATAATGCACCGTATGATCGAACAGGCGTCCGTCCGGCGCATAGGCGACGAAGAGGCAGACCGGCTCGGTGCCCGCGAGATCCATGCCGCGCAGGGCGCGCAGCGCTGGCACGCTCAAGCGGCGGGAGGGGGGCGCTGGCGGAACGCCGGCCAATTTCTGCAGGGCGGAGCGCACCCGCCGGGCGGGATTGTGGCCCGCAAGGGCGCAGCCCGCCGCCGCCACGAATTGCTTTGCAATGGCAAGGCGGAGCGACAGGGAGGCGCGGGGCCGCGCGGAGCCGGGATCGTCCGCCATGGCCGGCTCAGAAATAGGTCACGACCGCGTCGAGCGCGGGCCGGGGCCGGTCTTCCAGCTTCTGCAGGGCTGTGCCCACATAGACGAAGCCGGTGATGCGCTCATCTTCGGAGAGACCCAGCGCGGCACGCGCTTGCGCATCATAGGCGGCCCATTCCGTCAGCCAGGTGGCGCCGAACCCCAGCGCGGCCGCGCCGATCAGCAAATTCTGCGCACAGGCGGCAGACGAGAGAAGCTGCTCGAATTCGGGGATCTTCACATGGGGCGCGGCGCGCGAGACGACGATGATCACCACCGGGGCGCGCTCGAAGCGCTTGGCCTCTTCGGAGAGGCGCTTCTCGCCCGCCTCGGGGTCTTTGGCCGCGAGCACCTGCGCCAATGCGGCGCCCGCCCGGCCGCGCCCCTCGCCCTGAAGGACGATGAAGCGCCAGGGCGCGAGCTTGCCGTGGTCGGGCACGCGGGCGGCGATGGTCAGGAGCGTGTCCAATTGCTGCGCATCTGGGCCCGGCTCGGCGAAGTCGAGGATCCGCGTGGAGCGGCGGGTCAGCAGCAGATCAAGAGCGTCGGGCATGGCAAACCGAAGATCGGGCGAAAGCGCCGTTGGATGTCCAGCCTCGTTTAGCATGCCGCCGCAGGGGGGCCTAGCGTTCGGGAACCGGGCTTTTCTTCAGCGGCTTAGGGGGGAAAGCGGCTTGGATCAGTTAGGTGCCCGACATGGGTGTCTGACTTGAAACCGCCCAGGTTTCGGGGCACGTGACGCGCATGCGTGCTCCTGCCCCGCTCCGCACCCTCTTTGCGCTCGCCCTGCTGGCTGCCGGCCTCGGCGCCCCCGCCCCGGCCGGGGCGCAGGGGCTCCAGCCGCTCGGGGCGCCGCCCGTGCCCGCGGACAGTTTCGGGCCGCCCCCGGGCCGCGCGGGCAGCGGCGGCGCAAGCGCGCGCGAACCCCATGCCGTCCTGCCGCAGCCGCCCCCCGGCAAGGTTGCGCTCGGCGCCTATGCCCGGTTCGGCGCAGACGGGGCGCCCATCGGGCGCGGCCTGTCCTGGCGGGTCTTCGCGGACACGCCGGAAGCCTCCGGCGCCTTTCCCCTGGTCGCGGAGAGCACAGATGCATTCCCGGTCTTCTTTCTGAACCCCGGCGGCTATGTGGTGCATGTGAGCTACGGCTTCGCCAGCACGGCCCAAAGGGTGCAGATGGGCGCGACATCGCGGCGCGAGGCCTTTGCCCTCCCCGCCGGCGGCCTGCGTCTCTCAGCCGATGTCGTGGACAAGCCCATTCCGGCGCAGAAGGTCACCTTCGACATTTTCGAGGGGTCCTTCCTCCAGGGCCGCGCGTCCAGCCAGCCTTATTATCGCGGCGCCAATACCGGAGAGGTCGTGCTGCTGCCGGAAGGCACCTACCATGTGGTCTCCGCTTATGGGGATGCCAATGCGGTGGTGCGGGCGGATGTCACCGTCCAGCCGGGAAAACTGACCGACGCCACCGTGCACCACCGGGCCGCGCAGGTGACACTCAAACTGGTGAAGATCACCGGCGGCGAAGCCCAGGCCGACACCCAATGGACGGTGACGACGCCCGGCGGCGACACCATCAAGGAATCTATCGGCGCCTTTCCGCAATTCGTTCTGACCGAAGGCGACTATGTCGCCTTTGCGCGCAATGACGGGCGCACCTTCAGCCGGGAATTCAAGGTGGAGGCGGGGCAGGACCAGGAAATCCAGGTCCTGCTGAAATAACCTTCCCGCGCGTTACGCGACGTGGGAATCAGAACCTCCAGGTCACATTCGCCGAAAAGGCATTGACCGTCACGCTGTCGGCGAACTGGCCGACATAGGAGGCGCCGATGCGCGCCTGGGGCGAAATCAGCAGGTCGATGCCGGCTTCCACCAAAGCGGTGTTTTCCGCCAGCGGCACGCCCGAGACCGTGAACGCCGCAGTGGGCAGCGCCGTCAGAGCAACTTGGCTCGTGGGCGTGGTATCCCCGAAGGCATATTGCCAGGCCGCCGAGGCATGCGGCGCAAGCGACATGCCGTTGCCGAGCGCGAACAGGGTCGCGGCGCGCAGGCCAAGGGTGGTGTAGCCCACATTGGACGAGGCGGAACCGACCGTGACGCCCGAACCCGCGGCCCCGCTTTCAATGAAGCCGTCGGTGCCCAAATGCACATAGGCCAGTCCCGCGAAGGGCTCGATCGCAATTCCCTGGAGCGCGAAGCCATAGCCCACTTCGGCGAATACCTGCCCGGTGCCCCCGTCATACTGGGCGTCCGCCATTTCCATCACGCCCGGCAGGACCACTGTGCGGCTGCCATCCACCTGATTGAAGGCATAGGTGCCGCCAAGACGCAGGCTCACCGGCCCGAAATTGGTGCCGCCGTAGAGGCCCACCAGCATGGAATTGACGGTGTTCGAGGAATTCAGGTCCCCCACCGAGGCGCCGGACTGGGAATAGCCGAGCGCCGCGCCGACACGCCATGCGCCCACCTGGATATCAGCACCCGTCATGACGCCGCCGATGGTGGACTCGACGGCATAGGTCGCGCTGGTGGCGTTATAATTGGTCCAGCCGCCAAAGCCCTGCGCCCAGACCGTCGTGGTGCCCGCGCTGGCAGGGGCGTCTCCGGGCGCCTTTGTTGCGTAGGCGAGCGCCTCCGAGGCACTGCCGGGCGCGGGCGCGGACGCCAAGGCGGGGCCGCCATAAGCGAGCGCGGACAGCGCCCCGGCGGCGCCGGCATAGGCGCCTTGCCGCAGGCGGCTCATCACCGCATCGCGGCTGTAGAGACTGTCGCCGATCATGACGCTCTGCTGGCTGGCATAGGCCTCACCGGACAGAGAGCTGAGCGCCAGCGGAAGCTGCTGCGCGCTGACCCCGTACAGGGAGGTCAGGATGGCGGCGGTCGCCTGTGCGGCCTGCGCCGACGCGCCGATGTTAAAGGTCGAATCCAGGGCCGTTGCAACCGCCGACTGGTTCCCGTTGAGGCCGGACTGGCGGGCGATCTGCGAGGTGAGGTTCAACACCACGGAGCGGCTCCCAT
>JASBUY010000279.1 GCA_030147645.1 Aquabacter sp.
AAACGCCTCGCGGAAAGCGGCGGCGGCTTTGCGAGCGTGGAGCGGGCGTGATGCGTCCCGACGAGCGGCCGCTCTGGCAGCGGCATTTTCCCGATGTGTGCGACTGGGACGCGCCGCTGGAGATCGGCACCTTGCCCGATCTCCTGGCAGCGGGCGTCGCGGCGCGGGGCGAGGCTCCTGCGCTCGACTTCCGGGGCGCCAAGCTGTCCTATCGCGCGCTCGCGGCCGATGTGGAGCGGCTCGCCAGCGGTCTTTCGCGCGCGGGCGTCGCGCGCGGAGACAATGTCGCTTTGCTGCTGCCCAACACGCCGTATCACCCGCTCGCCTTCTTCGCGCTGACGCGGCTCGGCGCGCGAGTCGTGCATATCAGCGCCCTGGATGCGCGGCGCGAGATCCTGCACAAGCTCAAGGCCACCGGCGCGCGGCGGCTCATCACCACCAATCTTCCGGGCTTCCTGCCGAGCGCGCTGGACCAAATGGAAGCGGGGGTGGTGGACGAGATTCTGGTGGGCGACGATGCCCGCTGGGGCGCCGGCGAAACCACGCCGCTTCCCATTCCCGCGCAGGCCGGCGTGCGCCGCCTCGATGAGCTGTACAGCGATGCGCCGCTGGAGGCGCCCAAACCCGCGCCGGACGATATCGCGGTGCTCCAATTCACCGGCGGCACCACCGGCCTGCCCAAGGCAGCCATGCTGAGCCACGCCAATCTGACGGCGGCGGTGAGCATGTATCGTCTCTGGCGCGATGGCGGCCGGCCGCTGGTCGCGGGTGAGGAGCGGGTGGTGGCGGTGCTGCCTCTGTTCCACATCTACGCGCTCACCACCGTCCTCCTGCGCCACATCCGCGACGGCAACGAAATCCTGCTGCGCCAGCGCTTCGATGTGGAGACGCTGATACAGGACGTGGAGACGCTAAAGGCGAGCCAGTTTTCCGGCGTGCCCACCATGTGGGTGGCGCTGCTGAACCGTCCCGGGGTCGCGCGCGTGGACTTCTCTTCGCTGAAATCCTGCGTCTCGGGCGGCGCGCCGCTGCCTTTCGAAGTGCAGTCGCGCATCGAGGCGCTGGTGGGCAACCAGCTCAACAATGGCTGGGGCATGACGGAGACGGCACCCGCCGGATCGCGCGTGCCTCAGCGCGTGCCGCGCCGGCCGGGGCTCATCGGCGTGCCGCTGCCCGGCCTCTCCTTGCGCATCGTGGACATGGACGATGCCAGCCGCGAGCTGCCGGTGGGCGAAGTGGGCGAGATCGCCATCAAGGGGCCGAACGTCTTCGCCGGCTATCTCGGCGATGATTCCGGCACGGCGAACGTGTTCCGCGACGGCTGGTTCCTCACCGGCGACATGGGCCGCATGGACGCGCAGGGCCTGTTCGAACTGGTGGACCGCCGAAAGAACATGATCATCTCGTCCGGGTTCAACGTCTATCCGGCGGCGGTGGAGAATGCCGTTTACGAGCATCCCGCCGTTGAGGAGGTGATCGTGATCGGCGTGCCCGATGCCTATCGCGGCCAGTCCGCCAAGGCCTTCGTGAAGCTGAAGGCGGGCGCCGAAGCCTTTACCCTGGACGATCTCACGGCCTTCCTGGCGGACCGGCTTGGCCGCCATGAAATGCCCCGCGCCCTGGAATTCCGGGACGCGCTCCCCCGCAGTCCCGTGGGCAAGCTGCTGCCCAAGGTGCTGATGGAAGAAGTGGCGGCGCAGGCCGCCCAAGATGCTCCGACATCCGCCGGCGCCCCCCGCTGACCCCGTTCGAGGATTTGTCATGGCCGAAGCCGTCATCGTCTCCACCGCCCGCACGCCCATCGGCAAGGCGCAGCGCGGCGCGCTCAACATCACCAAGGGCGCCGACATGGCCGCCCATGCCATCCGCCACGCTCTGGCGCGCGGCGGCGTGGAGCCGGAAGCGGTCGAGGAGGTCGTTCTCGGCTGCGGCTATCCGGAAGGTGCCACGGGCGGCAATGTGGCCCGCCACGCTTCGCTGGTGGCCGGCATCCCGGTGACCGCCTCGGGCGCGACGGTGAGCCGCTTCTGCGCCTCGGGGCTAGAAGCCATTGCGGGCGCGGCCCGCCGCATCGTCATGGACGGCGTGCCGGTGGCGGTGGCCGGCGGGGTGGAGTCCATTTCGCTCGTCCAGCCCATCAACCGCGAGCTGTTCCGCAATGACTGGCTGATGGCCAACAAGCCGGACATCTATGTCACCATGATCGAGACCGGGGACACGGTCGCGCAGCGCTACGGCATTTCGCGTGAGGCGCAGGATCGCTTCGCCCTGGCGAGCCAGCAGCGCACCGCCCGCGCCCAGGCTTTGGGCCTGTTCGATGACGAAATCGTCCCCATCACGGTGGAGAAGCTCGTCACCGACAAGGCCACGGGCGAGACGCGCAAGGAGCAGGTCACTCTCTCCAAGGACGAGGGCAACCGCGCCGACACCACGCTCGACGGCCTTCTGGCCCTGAAGCCGGTGCGCGGCGAAGGGCATTTCGTGACCGCGGGCAATGCCAGCCAATTGTCGGACGGTGCTTCGGCCACGGTCCTCATGTCCGATGCCGAGGCGGCGCGGCGCGGCCTCGCCCCGCTCGCCATCTTCCGGGGCTATGCCACCGCCGGCTGCGAGCCGGACGAGATGGGCATCGGCCCGGTCTATGCCGTGCCGCGCCTGCTCGCGCGCAACGGGCTCAGCGTGTCCGACATCGGGCTGTGGGAATTGAATGAGGCGTTCGCTTCCCAATCGCTTTATTGCCGCGACACGCTCGGCCTCGACCCGGAACTGGTGAATGTGAATGGCGGGGCCATCTCGGTCGGCCATCCTTTCGGCATGAGCGGCGCGCGCCTGGTCGGCCATGCGGTGCTGGAAGGGCGGCGGCGCGGCGTGCGCTATGCGGTTGTCACCATGTGCATCGCCGGGGGCATGGGCGCCGCCGGCCTGATCGAAATCATCCCGGGATCGAACTGATGGACCTGCGCTTCACCCCCGAAGAGATCGCCTTCCGCGAGGAGGTGCGCACCTTCTTCCGCACGGAGATCCCCGCCGAGATCCGTGCCAAAGTGTCCGAGGGGCGCAAGCTCGCCCGCGAGGATTACGTCACCTCCCAGCGCATCCTGAACGACAAGGGGTGGGCCGTGCCCCATTGGCCGCTGGAGCATGGCGGCCAGCCCTGGAGCGCGGTCGAGCGCTACATCTTCATGGAGGAACTGATGCAGGCGGCGGTGCCGTTGCCGCTTCAGTTCAACTGCTTCATGGTCGGCCCGGTGATCGCCACCTTCGGAAACGACGCCCAGAAGGCCCGCTTCCTGCCGCGCATCAAGAGCCTGGAGGACTGGTGGTGCCAGGGCTTCTCCGAGCCCGGCGCCGGTTCCGACCTCGCCTCCCTCAAGACCCGCGCCGAGCGCCGGGGCGACCATTATGTGGTCAACGGCCAGAAGACCTGGACCACGCTCGGCCAATATGCCGACTGGATGTTCTGCCTCGCCCGCACCGACATGGAGGCGAAGAAGCAGGCGGGCATCTCCTTCCTGCTCATCGACATGAAAACCCCCGGCGTCACCGTGCGCCCGATCATCACCATTGATGGCCGGCACGAGGTGAACGAGGTGTTCCTGGATAACGTCGAAGTTCCCCTGGAAAATCTCGTGGGAGAAGAGAACAAAGGGTGGGATTACGCGAAGTTCCTCCTCGCCAATGAGCGCACCGGCATCGCCCGCATCGGCATGTCGAAGGAGCGCATCGCGCGCATAAAGCGCCTCGCGCTCACCACCCCGGCGGGCGAGGGCAGCATGTGGGACGATCTCGATTTCCGCTCGCGTCTCGCCAGCGTGGAAATCGAGCTGAAAGCCCTGGAAATCACGCAGATGCGCGTGGTCGCGGCGCAGGCCACGCGCGATCCCACCAAGCCCGATCCGGCCTCCTCCATCCTCAAGATCAAGGGGTCCGAGCTGCAGCAGGCCACAACGGAATTGCTGCTCGAACTCGCCGGCCCCAATGCGCTGCCGGCCGCCCGCGAAGAGGCCGGCCACAACGACATGGAAAGCCTGTTCGCCTGGGCCGACACCGCCGCGCCCACCTATTTCAACTTGCGCAAAGTCTCGATCTATGGCGGGTCCAACGAGATCCTGCACAATGTGATCGCCAAGGCGATCCTCGGGCTTTGAGGAGCGACACACCATGGATTTTGATCTCTCCGACGAGCAGTCGCTCCTGAAAGACAGCGTGACCCGCTGGTCCGCCGACACCTATGGCACGCTGGAGCAGCTCGCCGCCGCGCGCGCCGCGCCGCTTGGCTTTCCCGAGGCCGGCTGGGCGGAGCTCGCCGAACTCGGCCTGCTCGGCCTGCCCTTTTCCGAGGAAGACGG
>JASBUY010000288.1 GCA_030147645.1 Aquabacter sp.
GAAGTCGGACACGACTGAGCGCGCCAGGGCTTCCGCCTCGACCGACTTCGCATCGGTGTCAGCGAGCGCGACGGCGGTCGCTTCGTAGTAATCGGCGCGATCGGTGTATTTCGACACGCGCGCCCGCTCGAGCCCTTCGACCAGCACCTTCACGGTACCATCGGGGAGCTTCAAGAGCTGGAGCACGCTGGCGAGCGTTCCGGTCTCGTAAATGGAGTCGGGCGCCGGATCATCGTCGGACGCGTTCTTCTGCGTCGCGAGCATGATCAGCGCGTCGTTCTTCATCACCTCTTCCAGCGCGCGGATCGACTTCTCGCGACCGACGAAAAGCAGAACGATCATATGCGGGAAGACGACGATGTCGCGCAGCGGCAGCACGGGATAGGCGTGCGTTTCGCCATGAACGATTGTTGGCCGGGGTTTTGGATTGGTCATGGCCTTTTCCTTTTGCTTTGCCCCCTTGCACGCCGCCCGCTGATCGTGCGCAACCGCCACAAGGTGCCGAGGTGATCCGCAGAACCGGTCGGTCCGTTTGCGGGTTGGACCGGCTTGCCGGAACGGAACTGAGGCGAATCTTGAAGAGAATTTTCGCTCGCCGCCGACATTAGGTGGCTATCGACCCGGGGGGTGTCAAGTCATTGAAAAACGCGCGCCATCAGGCGCTTACGCAACGCGATAAGCGACGCAACACCGGCTGCGGAGATTTACTTCCGCAGCTCACTTTGTGGATACGATTGGAGCCCTTCCAGCGCCGGCAGATCAGGCGCTGGCGTTCTCGACGGCGCGATCGGACCGATCGGCGTAGATGTAGAGCGGACGGGCCGTTCCTTCCACGACTTCGCGGGAAATCACGACTTCTTCCACACCTTCCAGGCCCGGCAGGTCGAACATGGTCTCGAGCAGGATGGCCTCGAGGATCGAACGCAGGCCACGCGCGCCGGTCTTGCGCTCGATCGCCTTGCGGGCGACCGCGCCAAGCGCCTCGTCGGCGAAGGTCAGCTCGATGTTCTCCATCTCGAACAGCCGCTGATACTGCTTCACCAGCGCGTTCTTCGGCTCGGCCAGGATCTTCTTCAGCGCGGCCTCGTCCAGATCCTCCAGCGTCGCCAGGACCGGCAGACGCCCGATGAATTCGGGGATGAGGCCGTACTTCAGCAGATCCTCGGGCTCCACCTCGCGGAACACTTCACCCGGGCGACGATCCTCCGGCGGGGCCACCTTGGCTGAGAAGCCGATGGAGGTGCCACCCTTGGAGCGCGAGCCGATGATCTTGTCGAGGCCCGCAAAGGCCCCGCCGCAGATGAAGAGGATGTTGGTGGTGTCCACTTGCAGGAATTCCTGCTGGGGATGCTTGCGTCCACCCTGGGGCGGAACGGAGGCCACCGTGCCTTCCATGATCTTCAGCAGCGCCTGCTGCACGCCCTCGCCCGACACGTCGCGGGTGATGGAGGGATTGTCGGACTTGCGACTGATCTTGTCGATTTCGTCGATATAGACGATCCCGCGCTGCGCCCGCTCGACATTATAGTCGGCCGCCTGGAGCAGCTTCAGGATGATGTTCTCGACATCCTCGCCCACATAGCCCGCCTCGGTCAGCGTCGTAGCGTCGGCCATGGTGAAGGGCACATCCAGGATGCGCGCAAGAGTCTGCGCCAGCAACGTCTTGCCGGACCCGGTGGGGCCGATCAGCATGATGTTGGACTTGGCGAGCTCCACGTCGCCATGCTTGGTGGCATGGTTGAGACGCTTATAGTGGTTGTGCACCGCCACCGAGAGGACCTTCTTCGCATGGTCCTGGCCGATGACATAGTCATCGAGAACCTTGCGAATCTCCTTCGGGGTCGGGATGCCCTCCCGCGACTTCACCAGCGAGGACTTGGATTCCTCGCGGATGATGTCCATGCACAGTTCGACGCACTCGTCGCAAATAAAGACCGTAGGTCCTGCGATGAGCTTGCGGACCTCATGCTGGCTCTTGCCGCAGAACGAGCAGTAAAGCGTGTTCTTGCTATCGCTGCCGCCGGTCTTGCTCATCTTCATCGTCCTCCGGCTCCCGACCTGGCCGCTATGACCGGGCCAAGAAGCCTAATGCGGATCCCGGAACGGAACGACCGCTCGGGGCACCCGGTTCGACCTTACGGCCGAACATCAGCCAATCACCCTCCAGCACTCCGATCAAGGCATATGCACATCTTATGCCCATTCAGCTTACCCGAGGCTCGCTTGCCGGCTTTGGTCCTCGCCCGACCCTCGAAAAAACCACGCCTCTCCCCGCAGATACGCGGGGCGAGGCTGCGCGGATCGTAAAGAGCGCGCAGCATCGCTTGAGAAGCGGTCGCTTCCGATGATCGGGAACAGGGGCACTAGCCGGCTCATAGGCCCATGCAAGCGCGATCTCGCACTGCACGCAAGGGCCTGCCGCAAATCCTTCCGTGCAAAACGGGTCTCAGGCCTTGGCGGCATCCTCGGTGGGACGCTTGTCGATCACCGAGTCGATCAGCCCGAACTCCTGCGCCGCGCCCGCCGTCATGAAATTGTCGCGCTCCAGGGCATCCTCGATCTTCTCGATCGGCTGGCCCGTGTGCTTCACGTAGATTTCATTGAGGCGCTTCTTGAGGCTCAGAATCTCCTGGGCATGGAGCATGATGTCCGTGACCTGGCCCTGGAACCCGCCGGAGGGCTGGTGAACCATGATTCGCGCGTTGGGGAGCGCGAAGCGCAGGCCCTTCTCGCCGGCGGTCAGCAGCAGCGAGCCCATGGAGGCCGCCTGCCCGATGCACAGGGTCGAGACCGGCGGGCGGATGAACTGCATCGTGTCGTAGATGGCGAGACCCGACGTCACCACGCCGCCCGGCGAGTTGATGTACATGGAAATCTCTTTCTTGGGGTTTTCCGCCTCAAGGAAGAGAAGCTGGGCGACGGCCAGCGTGGACATGCCGTCCTCGACCGGCCCGGTCAGGAAAATGATGCGCTCCTTCAGGAGGCGCGAATAAATGTCATACGCGCGCTCGCCCCGGTTGGTCTGCTCGACCACCATGGGGACAAGGTAATTCATATAGGTATCGATCGGGTCGCGCATCTCGTGTCCTCGGCGCGTGGACATGCCTTGGCATGCCACGCGCACTTATCGCAGTGAAGATGACGGACGGCCCGGGAATCAGGCCGCCTTCTCCTCATCCTCCTTGTAGAGCTCTTCGCGCGTCACCGACTGATCGGTCACGTTCGCGAGCTCCAGGAGGAAGTCGACGACCTTCTCTTCGAAGATCGGAGCCCGAAGGGACGCCATCGCCTCAGGGGTGCGGCGATAATAGTCCCACACTTGCTGTTCTTGGCCAGGGAATTGACGCGCCCGCTCCACCACCGCGCGCGTCACTTCGTCGTCGGTGACCTGTATATTGTTGCGCTCGCCGATCTCCGCAAGGACCAGCCCGAGACGCACGCGGCGCTCGGCGATCTTCTGGTAGTCGGCGCGGGCCGCGTCCTCGGACGTGCCTTCGTCGTCGAAGGTGCGGTTCTGGGCAGCGAGGTCCTGCTGGACCTGCTGCCACACGCCGTCGAACTCCTGGGAGACCAGGGTCGGCGGCACGTCGAACTTGTGCATCTCGTCGAGCGCGTCGAGGAGGGCACGCTTCACCTTCTGGCGGGCGACACCGTTATGCTCCTGGGCGATGCGGGCGCGCACCTGTTCCTTGAGCTTTTCCAGGCTCTCCTGGCCGAGCGACTTGGCGAACTCATCGTCGAGAGTGAAGGAGCCGGGCGCCTCGACGAGGCTCGCGCTGACCTCGAAGGTGGCTTCCTTGCCGGCCAGCTGACGGGCGGCATAGGCCTCGGGGAAAGTCACGGTGAGGGTGCGCTTCTCGCCGGCGGAGATGCCGACCAGCTGCTCCTCGAACCCTGGGATGAAGCTGTTGGAGCCGAGCACCACCTGGATGCCCTCGCCCTTGCCGCCCTCGAACGCTTCGCCATCCATGAAGCCTTCGAAATCCACGGTGACGCGGTCGCCATTGGCGGCGGCGCCGTCCTTGGTCTCGTAGGGACGGTTGGCGTCGGCGAGGCGATTCAGCGTCTCGTCCACTTCCGCATCCGTGACCTCAAGGACCGGGCGGGTGATGGCAATGTCCTTGAAGTTGCCGAGATCGATCTTCGGCAGCACTTCCATTTCGATCGTATAGGTGAGGTCGGAGCCGCCCTCGATCACGCCGCGCACTTCCGCCTCATCCTGCGGCAGCTCGACGCGCGGCTGGAGGGCGAGGCGCAGACCGCGCTCCTGGACGATCTTGCCATTGGCCTCGGTCACGGCCTGCTCGATCACTTCGGCCATGACCGACTTGCCGTACATGCGCTTCAGGTGCGCCACCGGGACCTTGCCGGGGCGGAAACCCTTGAGCTGGACGCGGTCCTTCAGCTCATCCAGGCGGGTCTTGGCCTTCGCATCAAGGTCGGCGGCCGGGAGAACCACGCGATACGCGCGCTTGAGGCCCTCGGCCTGGGTTTCAGTCACCTGCATCGTCTTGCCTTCGTTCCATCTCCGCCCGGGGGGCGACTGCTGTCCAAAGAAGAGACACGCCTCGGTCGGATGACGCGGGCGCCGCCTCGAATCGGGCTGCCTGGTGCGGGCGGAGGGTTTCGAACCCCCACGACTTTCGTCACGGGAACCTAAATCCCGCGCGTCTACCAGTTCCGCCACGCCCGCGCCGTCCGGCTCCAGGCACGGCTCTCCGGGTGCGCGTTTCACTTGAATCGGCACCAATCGGGTTGGCGCTTATATCACGCTCCAAACGGCACGCAGCAAGAAAAAGCAGGTGCATCCCTTAGTCCCGCGCGCGTCGCGCTCGACGTGTGCGGTCTGCGCCTGACCCGGCGGTAAGCACGTGATGGAAATCCGTCTTGCCCTTTGCGCGCAGGCGAGAGAAGGTCGCCACGCTCCAGTCAAATTCCAGGAGAGCACCCTTGCGTGTCCGAGGCCCTTCCCGCCGCGCGGTCCTGACCGGCACCGCCGCCCTCGCGCTTGGCAGCCTGATGCCGCGCCTTGCTGCCGCCCAAGCGGCGCCGCAAGCCCCCGCCTCTCCGCTGACCCGTCTCAAGGTGACCTCCGTCGAGCGGATCGAGCTTGGCGGTCAGAAGCCGCTCGCCTTGTTCCAGAACACCCTGCCGGGCCCGGTCCTGCGGGTGAAGCGCGGAGACAAGCTGGCGGTCACGGTGGAGAACACGGTGGACACCCCGCTTTCCATCAACTGGCAGGGCGTGCGCGTGCCTAATCCGCTGGACGGCGTGCCGGGGCTCACCGGCAGCGCCATCGCGAAGGATGGGTCGGCGGACATCGCCTTCACGCCACCCGATGCCGGCACCTTCCTCTATCGGGCCTTCCAGCCCGAACTTGCGCATCGCGCGCTGGCGGGTGCTCTGATCGTCGAGGAGCCGGGCGGCTCGCCCTTCGACGCCGAACAGGTGATGCTGATCCAATCCTGGTCGCCCGACCCGACCATGACGGTGCCGCTTCTCACTGTGAACGGCGCCGTCTCCCCCACCATTGAAGGCCCGGCCGGCGGGCGCATCCGCCTTCGCCTCATCAATGCCAGCACCCAGTTCTTGCGCATGCAGGTGATGGGCACAGCTTATGCCATGGCGGTCGATGGCCAACCGGTTCAGCCTTTCCTGATCAAGGACGGCCGCACCCAATTGACGCCCGGCGGGCGTCTCGACATCGCGCTCGATGTCGGCACCGCCAATCCCATTCCGCTCAATATCGAGGCAAGCCCGATCCCCGTTCAGTTGGCGATCGTCGTGCCGGTGGGACCGGGGAGCGCAACGGCCGCGACCACGCTGCCGCCGCCCGCCGCCCTGCCCTCCAACGGCCTGCCGGACAAGATTCCGCTGGAGAAGGCCGCCAGGTTCGAGGTGCCGATCACGGGTCCCGTATCTCTCTCCGGCTTCGCCAGCGTCGGCAGCGTCGCACGCGGCACGCCCCTCGTGCTCGCACTCTACAAAACGACGGACGCGCCGGTGGCGGTGCAGTTGCAGGGGGTGCCGGGCCGTTTGCTGGACGGCATGGACGACGGCTGGAAGCCGTGGTGGCACGATGCGGTGCCGGTGGCGCCGAAGACCACCGCGCGCGTGGCGCTGCTGCCGGATTCGCCGGGGAAATGGGCGATCGTCGGCTTGCGCGGCGGCGACGGCGCCGTGGTGGCGGCGCGCTCCTACGACGTCACCTGATCCCACCCCGCCGCGTCTCACCCGCCTGTTCCAGATCCGCGAACAGGCGGGAGTAGACGGGCCGCAGGGCGTCGGGAAGGTCATCCGCGATCAGTCCCGGCCCTGCCTCGCGCGCGGCTTCGCCATGAAGCCACACCGCCGCGCTCGCAGCTTCGAATACGGGCATGCCCTGCGCCAGCAGCCCTCCCGCAATCCCGGCGAGCACATCGCCGGCCCCGGCGGTCGCGAGATAAGGCGGCGCATTTTCAGCGATGGTCGCCCGCCCGTCCGGCGCGGCGACCACGGTGTCCGGCCCTTTCAACAGGGCAACACCGCCCACCCGCCGGGCAGCCGCGCGCGTACGCTCCAGCTTTGAGGGCGCGTCCAGAATATCGGGCGTGCCGTCGAAGAGGCGCGCGAACTCGCCATCATGGGGCGTCAGGATCGCCCCGGCGGCAGGTGCAAGGACGACAGCCAGCGCGTCCGGCGCACCGGCATAGGCGGTCAGGGCATCGGCATCCACCACAATTGTCCGCTCGGCGCCGACCGCCGCCTCCAGAAGCGATCGCGCATGGGCTGCGTCCCCCAGGCCGGGGCCGACAACCACGGAGCGGAAACGCGAATCCGCCAGCAGGCGCACGAGATCCTCAGCCGTTTCCATGGGACGCGCCATGAGCGCTGAATAGGACGCGGCATGGACGAGACGCGACGATTCGGGGCATGCAACGGTCACGAGCCCCGCCCCCGCGCGCAGCGCCCCTCGGGCGGCAAGGCGCGCGGCCCCGGCCGTCCAGGCGCCGCCGCTCACCACCACCGCATGGCCCCGCCCATATTTGTGGCCCGCAACGGAGGGAAGGGGGAAAGCGGGGCCCCAGGCTTGAGGGTCGTTGATGGCCGCCTTCGGGGCGAGGGTGTCGAGGACCGAGTCGGCGATCCCGATATCCGCCACGCGCACGCGGCCGCAAAAGGCGCGGCCGGGCATCAGCAGGTGGCCCGGCTTTTTGCGGAAGAAGGTGACCGTTTCTATGGCTGGGGCCGCGGCGCCGCGCACATGCCCGGTGCGCCCATCAATGCCGGAGGGAAGGTCCACTGCGATGATGGGGCGGCCGCTTTGGGCCAGCCGCTCCACCAGATCGCGCGCCTCCCCCTCGAGATCGCGGGCGAGCCCCGCGCCATAGAGCGCATCAATGACGAGGTCGCAGGCCGCGAAATCCACCTCCTGCGCCCGCTCCACCGCGCCGCGCCAGCGCCCAGCAACATGCGCGGCATCTCCCCGCAAGGCGGACATGTCGCCGAAAAGCGCCAGACGGACCGTGAACCCGCGCTGAGCGAGAATGCGGGCGGCGACGAAGCCGTCCCCGCCATTGTTTCCCGGCCCGCATAGGACAAGGATGCGGGTGGGATAAGGCCAGCGCGCCGCCGCGTCCGCGACCGCCGTCCCCGCCCTCTCCATCAACGTGAGACCCGGCGTGCCGGCCGCGATGGTGAGGGCGTCGGCTTGCGCCATCTCCGCAGGCTCCAGCAGGACCGTCATCACCACCCTCGCCCCCTTTGCCTATTTCTGACCCAAAAGACGGACACCTGCCGCGATTTTCTCGCCCATTTCATGGGCATACCGCCTATTTAGTCGGCACTACAAAAAACCTCGCTGGGATCGCCTCCAGCGTTTGCGCTGCTGGCACGCATCCTGCTTAATGTCAGCGCGGTAAGGGTCGCCGGAGGGTCGTCCCTGCGCCGGGGAGACGGAGCGCATGAAGAAGATCGAGGCCATCATCAAACCCTTCAAGCTCGATGAAGTGAAAGAGGCCCTGCAGGACGTTGGTCTGCAAGGCATCACGGTCACCGAGGCCAAGGGCTTCGGCCGGCAGAAGGGCCACACGGAACTGTATCGCGGCGCCGAATATGTGGTGGACTTCCTTCCCAAGGTGAAGATCGAGGTGGTCCTGGCCGACGACATGGTCGAGAAGGCCGTGGACGCCATCCGGCGCGCCGCCCAGACCGGGCGCATCGGCGACGGGAAGATCTTCGTCTCCAGCATCGAGGAAGCCATCCGTATCCGCACGGGTGAGTCGGGCCTCGACGCCATCTGACGCTTCCTCTACCAACCAACCTGTCTCTGCAAGAAAGGCAGTTGCAAATGACAACGGTCAAGGACGTCCTGGATTCCATCAAGGCGGACGACGTGAAGTACGTCGATCTGCGGTTCACCGATCCGCGCGGCAAGTGGCAGCACGTCACCTTCGACGTCTCCATGGTGGACGAGGACCTGTTCAGCGAGGGCACCGCATTCGACGGCTCCTCCATCGCGGGCTGGAAGGCCATCAACGAATCCGACATGCAGCTGATGCCCGACCCGGCGACCGCTTGCATCGACCCCTTCTTCTCCGAAACCACCATGTCCATCGTATGCGACGTGGTGGAGCCGACCACTGGCGAGCCCTATGCGCGCGATCCGCGCGGCATCGCCAAGAAGGCCCAGGCCTATCTCGCCTCCACCGGCGTCGGCGACACGGTGTTCTTCGGCCCCGAGGCCGAGTTCTTCATCTTCGACGACGTGCGCTTCCGCGCCGATCCGTACAATACGGGCTTCAAGCTGGATTCCAGCGAACTGCCGACCAACAGCGACACCGAGTATGAGGGCGGCAATCTCGGCCACCGCGTGCGCACCAAGGGCGGCTACTTCCCGGTGCCGCCGATCGACAGCGCGCAGGACATGCGCTCGGAAATGCTCGGCGCCATGGCCAAGATGGGCGCCCGCGTCGAAAAGCACCACCACGAAGTGGCCTCGGCCCAGCACGAACTCGGCCTGAAGTTCGGCCCGCTCGTCACCATGGCCGACCACCTGCAGATCTATAAGTACTGCATCCACCAGGTGGCCAACATCTACGGCAAGACCGCGACCTTCATGCCGAAGCCGGTGTTTGGCGACAACGGCTCGGGCATGCACGTTCACCAGTCCATCTGGAAGGACGGCAAGCCCCTGTTCGCCGGCGACAAGTATGCCGACCTCAGCCAGGAATGCCTGTGGTACATCGGCGGCGTCATCAAGCATGCCAAGTCGCTGAACGCCTTCACCAACCCGCTGACCAATTCCTACAAGCGGCTGGTCCCCGGCTATGAGGCGCCCGTGCTGCTCGCCTATTCGGCGCGCAACCGCTCGGCCTCCTGCCGCATCCCCTACACCAACAGCCCGAAGGCCAAGCGCGTCGAGGTTCGCTTCCCCGATCCCGGCGCGAACCCCTATCTCGCCTTCGCAGCCCTGTTCATGGCCGGCATGGACGGCATCTTGAACCGGATCGATCCCGGCCAGGCGATGGACAAGGATCTCTACGATCTGCCCCCCGCCGAGCTGAAGCAGATCCCGACCGTCTGCGGCTCGCTCCGCGAGGCGCTGAAGTCGCTCGAAGAGGACAATGCCTACCTCACCAAGGGCGGCGTGTTCGCCGAGGACTTCATCGAGTCCTATATCGACCTGAAGATGACCGAAGTGATGCGGTTCGAAATGACTCCGCACCCGGTCGAGTTCGAGATGTACTACTCGGTCTGATACGGAATTGAGGCCGCCCCCGACGGCGGCCTCGACCGATCCTCCCAACTGGGGCGCTCCATCGGGGCGCCCCTTTTGTTTCTCCCCATCGTCACATGGACCGGGTATTTTTCGGACCATGAGCGACGACACTCTTCCGCCCCGCCCGCTTGAGCCCTCGGCAATCGCCCGCGAGGCGCACGAAGATGCGCCCACCAACCCGTCAGGCAATCCCACCCTTGGTGACATGATCGCGCTGCGGTTCGGCCGGCGCGATCTGCTGAAAGGACTGCTCGGGGTCGCCGCCATGGGCGCGACCCTCGCGCCGCGTGCGATGGAAAGCGCGCTGGCTGCGCCGGCGCCGCAGGGGGGCACGGCCAGTGACCGGTTCGCCTTTCCCGAACTCACCGCGGCGCCTGACGAGACCATCCATGTGGCGCAGGGGCACGAGGCCCATGTGCTGGTGCGCTGGGGTGATCCCGTCCTGCCGGGCGCGCCGGCCTTCGATCCGCAGGCCCAGACGCCCGCCGCCCAGGCCATGCAATTCGGCTACAACAACGATTTCGTCGGTTTCCTGCCCGACCCGCAAGGCCGCCCTGATCGCGGCCTGCTGGTGGTGAACCACGAATATACCAACCCGGAACTCATGTTTCCGGGCATCGGCCCCCAGCGGGTCAAGAACGGCTTTCCGGGCATGACCCGCGAGCGCGTGGACATCGAGATGGCCGCCCATGGCGGTTCGGTCATCGGCATCGTGCGCGAGGGGGGACGCTGGCGCCTGGCGCCGGTGCCGCAGGCCCGGCGCATCACCGCCACCACTCCCATGCTGCTGAGCGGTCCCGCCGCCGGCGATGATCTCTTGAAGACGCAGGACGACCCCGAGGGCCGCAATGTCCTCGGCATGATCAATAATTGCGCGGGCGGCATGACGCCTTGGGGGACGTGGCTGACCTGCGAAGAGAACTTCAACCTCTATTTCATGGGGAAGGCCGAGGGCCACGCGCGTGAGCGCGCCTTCAAACGCTACGGCATTCCCGCCGGCTTCTTCGCCTGGGGCCGCTATCACGACCGTTTCGATATTGCGAAGGTGCCAAACGAGGCGAACCGCTTCGGCTGGGTGGTGGAGATCGATCCCGTCGATCCTGCCTCCGTCCCGCGCAAGCGCACCGCGCTCGGACGCTTCAAGCATGAAGGCGCCGGCAATGTGGTCAACGGCGACGGGCGCTTCGTCATCTACCAGGGCGACGACCAGAAGATGGACTATGTCTATCGCTTCGTCACCGCCCGGCCCTATGACCCGGTCAATCGCGCTGCCAATCGCGACCTGTTGGACGAAGGTACGCTCTCGGTTGCGGTGTTCCATCCCGACGGCACGGGCGAATGGCGACCTCTCACCTTCGGCACAGCGCCGCTGGTGCCGGAAAACGGCTTCACCAGCCAGGCGCAGGTGCTGATTGAGACGCGCCTCGCCGCCGACGCGCTCCGCGCTACCAAGATGGACCGGCCCGAGGACGTGGAGGTCAATCCGCGCACCGGCAAGGTCTATGTGATGCTCACCTCCAACGATACGCGCAAGGAGGACGAGACCAACGCCGCCAATCCGCGCGCGGCCAATGTCTTCGGCCATATCGTCGAGATCACGCCCAATGGCGGCGACCATGCCGCGCCGGCCTTTACCTGGGACATCCTGGTGAAATGCGGCGATCCCAGCGTCGCGGAGGTAGGCGCCACCTTCTCGGCCTCGACCAGCGGCTATGGCTGGTTCGCCAATCCGGACAATTGCGCGGTGGACAGCCAGGGCCGGCTCTGGGTCGCAACGGACGGAAACTCCGCTAAATCCACCGGCCGCACCGACGGGATCTGGGGCGTCGAGACGGAGGGTGATGGGCGCGCCACAGCCAAGCGGTTTTTCTCCGTGCCGGTGGGCGCGGAAATGTGCGGTCCCTATTTCACGCCGGACGATACCACCTTCTTCGTCGCGGTCCAGCATCCCGGCGAGAGCGAGGATGGGCGCCTGTCCACCTTTGATGATCCCTCCACCCGCTGGCCGGACTTCAAAGACGGCACTCCACCCCGACCTTCGGTCGTGACGATCACCCGCATCGGCGGGGGACCGGTGGGCGGCTGAGGGCCGAACGTGCTCTGCCAACCCTTTAGAGACGGATTCACCGATCAGGGTGATTCAACCTGATCGGATCAGGCTCTAGCCCGGCACCAGCACCCAGGCCCCACCGATCAACACCGCCTCGCCCACCAGAACGCCGATAAAGACCGAGCGGCGCGAGAGGGCGAAAGCGGCGAGGCCGGCGGCGATACAGGTGAGGCGCAGCCAGAGCGGCACCTCAACGAGAACGCCGGTCGGCACGAAGATGAGCCGCGCGACGACCGCAGCCAGAAGCGCAGTCGCAACCGCGCGGACCCAGATCAGCGCCTCGCTGCCTTCCTGCAGCCGGCGCCCGGCCAGAATCGCCAGCGAACGCCACACCTCAGTGGGCAGGAAGCCGGCGAGCACCACCACGAGAATGGCGGACCATTCAGACTGGATCGCGCTCATGCGCGGTGCCTCCGCCAGCGGCCGATGAGATAGGCGAGCGTGCCGCCGCCGATGCCGCTCAACATCAGATCCATGCCGCCGCTGAGGCCGACGACGAAGGGGGTGGTGAAGAACCCCACGGCCAGCGCCACCCAGTCCGTCAGGCCCGAGGCGCCGCGCACCATGAGAATGCTGAAGGAAATGGGGGTGAGCAGCAGAAGGCCGATGGCGAGATGCTTGGGCAGTTCGCCCGCCATGATGAAGCCCGCCCCCGTGCCGAACATGCTGATGGTGATCAGCGCTGTGCCGAGCCCGAGCACGAAGGGCACCCGTCCCTCGGCGGCCATTTTCGGAAGGAGGCGCTGTCCCTCCACCCACACCGTCATGGCGACGAAATGGGCGCAGAGCAGTTCCACCGCCGTATTGCGCCGCATGCCCCGCAGATAAGGGGCGATGGACACGACCATGGGCAGGAGGCGCAGCGAAGACAGTCCCACCGCGAGCGCGATGGGCAGCAGCCCCGTGCCGGTGGCGAGGCCGCCGATGAGAATGATCTGCGCCGGGAGCGCCCAGATGAGCAGGGTGGACAGCAGGCCCGCGAAGAAGGGAAAATCCACCGCCTGGAGCAGGCCGCCATAGCCCACATAGCCCGCCAGCAGGACGAGGCCCGGCACGGACACGGCGGTACGCGCGCCGTGCAGATACCACATGGCGGGGGGACGGGCCTGGGTAAGGGAGGGCTGGGACACGGGGGCGGGCTTCCGG
>JASBUY010000289.1 GCA_030147645.1 Aquabacter sp.
TTCATCGCCTCCGATGCCCAGCGCAAGCCGGCCTCCGGGCTGAGCGCCGCGGCGCGGGCCGAAGTGGATTATCTGCTCGCGCGCCTCGCCCGCTTCGATCCCAACGCGCGCCTCTGACGCGCGGCGGCCTCTAGCCGCCGCCTCCGTCCGTCTCGGGCAGGGCGGCGGGGCCGCCCGCTGCCATTCGATCACGATCTCGGTGCCCTCCGGGCGGCGAAACCGCTCCATCATGCGGTCGCCCGTGACCACCACATCGAGATCTTGCCGGGTGCGCTGCGCACCCACCCAGTTGGGAAAGGTCGCGCCGTCCACGCGATTTCCGCTGAACGCTCCCTGCGCATCGACGCTATAGGTCCCGAAAAAGCCGATGCCGGTGCGCATGGCAACGCGGTTTTCCGCGTCCGTGCCCTCCCCCCCGTGCGCCAGAGGCGAACCGGGGCGTATCGGCGTCGGTCAGCACCTCGATGAAATACAGGTCCGGGGTGAAGACCAACATCCCGTTGGGCCGCACCCCATAAGCGGGAAGGTTCTTCCCCTGAGGATCGATGCGCGCAGAGACCATGCGCCAGGTGCCGACCATCTGATTGGGACGGAGAGCCGGTGTCGCGACCGCAACGTCTTCCCCGTTCGGCGCGGGCGATTGCGCCAGAACCGGACTGTGCATTAACGCCCAGACCATCAGCACGCTGAGCGATTTCAATCCCATCTGCATGCGTTCCCTTTCCTTCATTAGGTCGCCTTTTCCTGCCGTCGGCGACGGCAGCGGATGGCAAGAGTTCAATCCGGCCGATCTGCCGAAAACGCGGTCTCTCGCTGACCGCGCAGGCCGGCAAGACGCTGTTCCAACGCGGCTGACACGGACTGGAACGCCGTGCTGCCCAAAGTCAGCCGGAAGGGCGGATCCGCAGCATCGGCGGCCGCGAGGATGGCGGCGGCGGTCCGCGCGGCATCGCCCTTGATAACGAAGCTGCCGTCCGCAATGGATTGCCTCACCGCCCCCACCGGGGTTGCGTCATAAGCCGCAAGGGGCGGCGCCATCACCAGGGAGCGGCCGAAATTGGTGGCGGTCGGGCCGGGCTCAGCGATGATGCATTGAATGTTGAAAGGCGCGACCTCAAGGGCGACGGCTTCCATGAACCCCTCGATGCCCCATTTAGTGGCGTGATAGGCGCTCAGTCCCGGATAGGCGATCTGCCCTCCTTCCGAGGAGACCTGCACGATGCGCCCACCGCCCTGACCGCGCAGATGGGGCAGAGCAGCGCGAACGATGTGCATTGAGGCGAGCAGATTGGTTGCGATCAATTGCTCGATGTCGGCATCGGCCAGTTCTTCCGCCGCCCCCAGCAAGCCATAGCCCGCATTGCTGACCACGACGTCGATGCGGCCGAGTTCGGCAAAGGCGTCCGCAAGGGTCTGGCGCAGCGCGGGCGTATCGGTGACGTCCAGCTGGACCATTCGCAGGTTGGAGCCTGCCTCGCCCTGCAATTCGGCCAATGCGCCGGGCCGGTGAACCGTCGCAACGACGCGGTCGCCCCGCTCCAGAAGCTGGCGCGTCATTTCAAGTCCGAGGCCGGAGGAGGCGCCGGTGATGAACCATGTCTTAGGCATGCGATGTTCCTTTTCGAAACCATGCCTGCAAGGTACAGAAGGACAATTGGCCAAATAAGCCCACCAATGCGGCATGGGCTGGTGAGAGATCGACACCAATGTCTCGTCCGAGCCTCAATGATCTGTCCGCTTTCGCCGCGGTTGCCCAACAACGGAGCTTCCGCAAGGCGGCGGACACGCTTGGCGTTTCACGCTCCGCTCTGAGCCATGCCGTCATCGCCCTGGAACGCGATCTCGGCGTCCGCCTGCTCCATCGCACCACGCGCAGTGTCTCGGCGACGCCGGCGGGGCAAACGCTCCTAGACCAGCTTGCGCCGGTGCTGCGCGACCTCGACGCGGCGCTGGACGGGCTCGCGGACGCACGCGGCACGCCGAGCGGCCCCTTGCGCATCAATGCCAACAAGCCCGCTGCCGCCATGCTGCTGGAGCATGTGGTGCCGACCTTTCTGCAGAGCCATCCCGGCGTCGAGCTGGATCTCGTCACCGAGGGGCGGCTGGTGGACATTGTCGAACAGGGATTTGACGCCGGCGTGCGGCTGATGGAGGCGGTGCCTCAGGATATGGTCGCGGTGCGCTTTGGCGGAGAGGTCCGGTTCCTCGCGGTCGCCGCGCCCTCTTATCTCGCGCAGACCAATCCGCCGGCGACCCCTCAGGATCTTTTGCGCCATCGCTGCATCCGGCAGCGCCTTCCGGGCGGCAAACGCTATCGCTGGGAATTCGTACGCCATGGCGTGGACTTGGCGCTGGACGTGCCGGGCCCTCTTACACTCGACGAGCCCGACCTGATCGTAGATGCGGCGGTCCGCGGTCTCGGCATCGCCTATGCGGCGGAACCGATCGCGCGGCCGCACCTGGTCTCCGGCCGGCTGATCGCGCTGCTGGAAGAGTGGTGTCCGCCTTTTCCCGGCCTTGCGCTTTACTATCCCGGCAACCGCCACGTCCCTGCCGCGCTTCGGGCCTTCATCGATGCGCTGAAGGCTGCCGATGCAGCGGGAGTCTGGGGGCTGCGCCCTGGCAGGGGCCGCGAGCTCAAGCCGGCTCGCGGGTGAGGACCAGGCGCCCCTTCACCTGCCCGGCGCGAAGGCGGTCCATGGCGCTGTTCACTGCCTCCATGGGCACCTCCTCGACCGGAAGCGGAGGGATGCGCCCCGCTTTCACCAAATCGATCAGCTCCCGCAGGTCCTGCAAATTGCCGACATAGGAGCCGCGCACGGTGAGGGCCCGGAGCACCAGCATGGGCAGCGACACGGTCATGTCGCCGCCGAATAGTCCCACGATCACATAGAGGCCGGACTTCCGGACCACCGACGTGCCGAATTCCGCCGTGGCGCGCGCGCCTACGAAATCCACCGCCGCCGCGATGCCACCGTCCAGCGCTTGGAGAGTCCCCAAGGCCTCCGGACCGCGTGGATCGACGGCAAGATCCGCCCCGTTCGACAGCGCGAGCGCACGCTTCTCGGGATCGATGTCCGCCACAACCACATTCCGGAATCCCAGTGCCTTCGCGATCTGAAGGCCGCTGAGCCCCACGCCGCCGACGCCGATGATCAACAGACGGTCCTTCTCGCGGTCGATATCGGCCTTCTTGATCGCCCCGAAAGCGGTGAGGCCCGAGCACGCATAGGTGGCCGCGAGCGTTGGATTGATGCCCGAAATGTCCACCAGATAGCGCGGATGTGGCACGAGGCATCGCTCGGAATAGCCGCCCGGGCGATGCACGCCGATAGAAGAGGGCTTCGGGCATTCATTCTCGCGCCCGCTCAGGCAGGGTGCACAGCTCCCGCAGCCGAGCCACGGGTAGACCAGAAAAGTCCGACCGATCTGGTTATCGTCGATGGGGGCGTCCGGGCCTTTCGCGACCAGCCGCCCGAGCACTTCGTGACCGAGCACCGCCGGCAATTTTACGCCGCGATCGGCGAGCGACAGCTTCTTGCCGCCGCCCAGATCATAAAAGCCTTCCTGCAAATGCAGGTCCGAATGGCAGACCCCGCAGCGGGTCACCTCGATAACGACTTCGGTGCCTTTGGGTTCGGGTGCCGGCGTATCGATGGCCTCGACCGGCGCGCAGAAGTAGGTGACAGCATAAGACCGCATGGCGTTTCCCCAGAGAGTGGCCCCGGGTTCGCTCCCGGGCGCGACAGTGGTGCGGAAGGACCCTGGACTATTGGACCAGGGGACACTTTCCATCAGCCAGCGGGCGGAAGGCATCCTTCGCGGGGATCACCGAGACCACCTTGTAGTAATCGTAGGGCCCCTTGGATTCTTCGGGCTTCTTCACTTCCACCAGCAGCATGTCGTGAACGGCCCGGCCATCGATGCGGATGGTGGTGGGCCCGAACAGCGGATCGTCGATGGGGCCGGCATCACGCATGGACTTAACCACCGCGCGTCCATCGTCGGGGCTGCCCACCCGTTTGACCGCGTCGAGATAGGCCAGGGTGGCCGAATAGGTGCCCGCCTGTGTCATGGTGGGATAGCGCCCGCCATTGCGCTTCGCGAACCGCTCCCCGAAGGCACGGGTCTTGGCGTTGTAGTCCCAATAAAAGCCGGTGGTCAGGGTGAGGCCCTGCGCCGTCTTCAGCCCCAGCGAATGGATGTCGGAGATGAAGAGCAGCATGCCGGCGAGCTTCTGGCCGCCCTGCACGACGCCGAATTCCGCCGACTGCTTGATGGAATTGATGGTGTCGCCGCCGCCATTGGCGAGGCCGATCACCTGAGCCTTGGACGCCTGCGCCTGGAGGATGAAGGAGGACAGGTCCTTGCTGTCGAGCGGGTGGCGCACGGAGCCCAGCACCTTGCCGCCGTTTTCCACCACGACGGCACTCGCATCGCGCTCCATCGCCTGGCCGAAGGCATAGTCGGCCGTCATGAAGTACCAGGTCTTGCCGCCATTCTTGGTGATGGCCGATCCGGTGCCATGGGAAAGCGCCCAGGTGTCGTAGGTCCAGTGGACGCCGTTGGGCGTGCAGCCCTTGCCGGTGAGGTCGGAACTCGCGGAGGCGGTGAAGAGCGCCACCTTGTTCTTCTCGGTGATGAGCGGCCCCATGGCGAGCGAGATGGCGCTGGTCGGCAGGTCCACGAGGACGTCGACCCCGTCTGTGTCGAACCATTTGCGCGCGATGGCGACCGCCACGTCAGGCTTGTTCTGGCTGTCGGCGGAGACGACCTCGACCTTCATGCCCTTCTCTGCGGGCTTGAAGTCTTCCACCGCCATCTGGGCGGCCAGAACCGCTCCCTGCCCGCCAATGTCCGAATAGAGGCCGGACATGTCGGCGAGAACGCCGATCTTCACATCAATCTCTCCCGCTCCTGCCGGCAGCGCGAACGCGCCCAGCAAGGTGCAGGCCACCATCACAGCCTTAGCCTTCATTGAGGTTCCTCCTGGTTTTGTTGTTTTGGCCCCCGACAGCGCAGGCGGAAAAGCGACGGCGCTGAGGGGATGAATGACGGGACGGCGGGGCGCCATGCTCGGGCCCGTGTCATGCATGGCGCTAAGGGCATTGGCGTGCCCCTCAGCGCGCAGGCGCCCTGCGCGTCCTCCCACCCTGATGTTTCATTGAATGAAACTATATTCCAATAAGCCTAGCATAAGGCAGAGTTCACGCAAGCCCGCCCATGGCGACATCGCGATGGGTCGAATGAGCTTTTCGGCGAGGCGGGGCGCAGCGGCGGCGCTCTGAGCCGCGACCGGCATTCGGCTGGGGCTTTCAAACCGAGGTGCGGCTTGATATTCATTTAATGAAAGCGCATTTCAATTATTGAAACACACTGAGGGTGACCATGGCGGCGGACCAGAACAACACAAGCGCTCCGAAGCGCGCGCTCGACGGCGTGAAAGTGCTGGATCTGTCGCGTGTCCTCGCCGGACCGTGGTGCGCCCAGACGCTGGGCGATCTGGGTGCCGAGGTCATCAAGGTCGAAGCCCCGGGCCAGGGGGACGACACGCGGGGATGGGGCCCGCCCTTCCTGCCTGAAGAGGGCGGAAACGGCCCCGGCCAAAGCGCCTATTTCCTCTGCGCCAACCGCAACAAGCGGTCGGTCGCCATCGATTTCTCAAAGCCCGAGGGAGCGGAACTGGTGCGACGCCTCGCGCTAAAGGCGCAGATCGTGATCGAGAATTACAAGGTCGGCGGGCTTGCCAAATACGGCCTCGATTATCCGAGCCTCAGCGCGCTCAATCCCGCCCTCGTCTATTGCTCGGTGACAGGCTTCGGCCAGTTCGGCCCCTATGCCGAGCGCGGCGGCTATGATTTCGTCGCCCAGGGCATGGGCGGCCTCATGAGCATAACCGGCCAGCCCGGCGGGGAGCCGACCAAGGTGGGCGTCGCGCTCTGCGATCTGTTCACCGGCGTTTATGCGACCACGGCGGTCCTCGCCGCCTTGCGCCATGCCGAGCGCACCGGCGAGGGCCAGCATATCGACTGCGCCCTGCTGGACACCCAGATCGCCATGCTCGCGAACCAGGGGATGAGCTATCTCGTGGGCGGAGTTGTCGGCGGGCTGATGGGCAATGCGCATCCCACCGTCGTTCCCTATCGCGCCTTCCGTGCGGCGGATGGGGATATCATCGTGGCGGTGGGCAATGACGGACAGTTCAAAGCCCTTTGCGCCGCCATCGCGCGGCCCGACTTGGCGGACGATCCGCGCTTCCGCCGCAATGCCGGGCGTGTCGTGAACCGGGAGGTCCTGGAACGGATGCTGAGCGAGGTGTTCGCGCCTTTGCCGGTTGAGGCGACAGCATCGCGCCTCGCCGCCGCGGGCGTCCCCTGCGGCCCCGTCAACAGCATCGACAAGGTGTTTGCCGATCCGCATGTGG
>JASBUY010000298.1 GCA_030147645.1 Aquabacter sp.
CGGGGGATAGCCCTGCCTCAGGCGGCGAACACCGCGCGCCAGCACGATGGCCGCCAGCGTCATGGCCCCGATCAGGAACAGGACCAGCCGCCGCCAATTCCCTTCAAAGCCCATGGCCTCGGCAAATCCGGACGACGTATCCAGGCTCATCAACAGGTAGCGCGGGAAATCCGCCACGGGTGTTCCCGTGACGGCGCAGATCGTCATGAGGAACGCGAAAATACCGATCAGATGGCTGAAGGGCTGGCGCCGACGCAGCGCGTCTAGATCGAGGATCACGGCGGCAAGCAGCGCCAGGGGCAGGACGGAAAACTTCGCTGCGATCAGCCCGGCCGTCGCGAGGCAGAACAAGAGCGAAGAGCCGAACCCGCCGCGCGCGTCACTCTGAAGGCGACCGAGCGTGAACATCACCGGCAGAATGAAATAGGCCGCATCGGTCTGGGATGCGGGATTGAGCAAGGGGAACAGGAGTGCCACGGACGCGAAGAGGGGCCGCCCATGCCGGAAGAGCAGATAGGCGGCATTCATGAAAGCCAGCACGACCACGACGCCGAAGAACAAGGCGAGGGGCGCCATCTGCGGCTGGAAATAGCGGGTGAAGAGAATCGAGAGGGGCCCGCCGGTGAAGATCAGGTCGGTGCCCTGGCGCGCGCCGGCGGCCGTCCCTTCCGCCAAAGCGGCGGCCCAGGAATTGTCCAAGGCGGGACTGAGGAAGCCGAAGCGGGTGAGCGTAAAGGTGCCCAGCAGCAACACGCCGAACAGGGCGGTCGCTGCCACCGCGTAAAGGCGGCGCAAATGACTGGGGCGAGGGGCGTCCGTCATACCGGGCCTTCCGGAAAAAAGCCGTTCAGAAGAGGCACACGCGGAGCGCGCTTGCGCGCCGTTCGGTGCCGCCATTGCGTGCCTTCACTGCCCCGTCCGCGTCAATGCCCCATCAGCTTCAGCGCGGCGGCGCCGGGCGCGAGCATGGCGAAGGCCCAAAGCGCCGCGCTGCCGATATTGGCGATCTGGAACGGGATCTGCCGCATGGCGAGGATGCCGGCAACGAGCGGGATGATCGCGCGAAGCGGGCCGAAGAAGCGGCCGATGGCGACGCCCCAGAAGCCGAAGCGGTGAAAAAAGGCTTCGGCCCGGGCCACGAGCTCGGGTTGCCGGGACAGGGGCCAGAAGCCGCGCGCCTGATCCTTATAACGCCAGCCGATCCAGTAGGAGAGTGCATCCCCCAGGATCGCCCCAAGCGTCGCGGCGAGCCACATGGGCAGCATGGGAATGCCGCTCGCCTCAATGAGCGCGCCGATGGCCAGCAGCATGGCGGTGGCGGGCACGAACAGAGAGAGCAGCGCGATGGACTCGGCAAAGGCGATGACGAAGATCACGAACGGCGCCCAATCCTGGTTCGCTTTGACGAACTCGGTCACCGCGTGCAGAAGAGCAGAAAAATCCAGCATGAAACCTCCGGCGCCGTCCTTTCGCCGCCCTGCACACCGGACGCAAGGGAAATCCGTCGGCAAAGGTTCAGCCGGCCCCCTCTGCCACGCACTTGTGACGACCGCGCAGCGCGCATTCTCAACTTGTCTTGAAAAATCCACGGAACTGCGCCATATGAGCGCTCACAGCAATCGGCGGTGTCCCTTTGGACCGGAGCGATTGCTCCTCGGGCCGCGTAGCGGAAGCGGTGGAGCGCCATGGCGTTCCCGTCGGTTTTGCCCGATACCCAATTGATGTGCGACAGCCCAGGCCACGCGGGGTGTCATATCCCTCGCGAATGCGCAGCGCGCGGCCGTGCCTGCGCGCAGGCGGCGTTCGCCGCATGAAAGACAGAGCTTGACCTCTTTTTCTGAACTCGGCCTTGCCGAGCCTATCGTCCGCGCTTTGACGGAAGAGCGCCATGTTACGCCCACGCCGATCCAGGCCGAGGCGATCCCCCATATCCTCTCCGGCCGTGATCTGATCGGCATCGCCCAGACCGGAACCGGCAAGACGGCAGCCTTCGCGCTGCCCATCCTCGACCATCTCGCCCGCCATCCGGCCCGCCCTCTGCCCAAGACGGCCAAGGTGCTGATCCTGTCTCCGACCCGTGAATTGTCGGCGCAGATCCAGGAGAATTTCGAGAAGTTCGGCCGCCATCTGCGCCTCTCCGTGGCGCTGGCCATTGGCGGCGTGCCCATGGGCCGCCAGATCCGCGCCCTGCATGCGGGCGTTGACGTGCTGGTCGCGACCCCCGGCCGCCTCCAGGACCTCGTGGACAACCGCGCTTTGACCCTCGACAAGGTCGGCGTGTTCGTCCTCGACGAGGCGGACCAGATGCTGGACATGGGCTTCGTCCATGCCATCCGCGCCATTGTGCGCAAGCTGCCGGCCAAGCGCCACAGCCTGTTCTTCTCGGCCACCATGCCGGGCGCCATCTCGGACCTTGCCAAGTCCATGCTGCACGAGCCCGTCACCGTGGCCGTGACGCCTGTGTCCAAGACCGCCGATCGCGTGGAACAGCGCGTGATCCTGGTGGAAAAGCAGGGAAAGTCGGCCTTGCTGGCGGAATTGCTGACCACCGAGCAGGTGGACCGCGCCCTCGTCTTCGCCCGCACCAAGCATGGCGCGGACAAGGTGGTGCGAGCGCTGGCCAAGGTGGGCCACACGGCGGAAGCCATCCACGGCAACAAGTCGCAGAACCAGCGTGACCGCGTACTCGCGGCGTTCCGCGACGGAACCGTGCGCACACTCGTCGCCACCGACATCGCCGCGCGCGGCATCGATGTGACCGGCGTCAGCCACGTGTTCAATTTCGACCTGCCGAATGTGCCGGAATCCTATGTCCACCGTATCGGCCGCACCGCGCGCGCCGGACGCGAGGGCATCGCGATCTCCTTCTGCGACGGCGAGGAGCGGGCCTATCTGAGGTCCATCGAGAAGCTCATCAAGATGCAGATCCCGCTGGTGGATCGTCGCCCGCAATCTGGGACGGCGCCGGCGCCTCTGCCGGCCGATCCGGCCCCCGCGGCGCGCCCCCATGGGGCGGGACGGCCTGCGGGCGGAGGACGTGGACGCGGTCCCCGTCCGGCCGGCGAAGGCCAGGAAGGCCGTGGCCAGCAGGGCCGTGGCCCCGGGCCTCGCGCCGAGCGGTCCGAGCCGCGCAAGGCGGATGGCCGCAAGGGCGAGGGCCGCAATGGTCAGCGCCGGGACGAGCCGCGCGGCGGCGGAAAGCCGGCGTCGGGTCAGGGCAATGGGATCGGGGCCGTGGGTTTCATGCGCGGCGCGCCGGCACGGGGCGGAAAGCCCGATGCTGGTTCGCGCGGCCCCCGCTGAGTTCGGAACAACTGGAGAATTCTATATGGCGAAGGAAGAATTGCTGGAATTTGAGGGAACGGTGACGGAAGTTCTCCCTGACGGGAATTTCCGCGTACGGCTCGATAATGATCATCAAATTCTGGCTTACGCTGCCGGAAAGATGAAGAAGAACCGGATCCGCACCATCGAGGGCGACCGGGTCGTGGTGGAAATGTCTCCCTATGACCTGGATCGCGGGCGCATCAATTTCCGCCACAAGGCGGAAGGCTCCATGCCCCCGCCCGGCGCCCGCCGCCAGCAGAACTTCCGCCGCCGCTGATCCAGCGGACGGCCTGCCCGGGCCGTCTGGCGCCGCGCGCGGTTTTGGCTGACCGCGCGGCCGCGGCCCATTGCCTTCCGGCGGCGGGCCGCTACCTTCCTCCGCCTGCAACGCTCGCACCGGCCTTTAAGTGGGGCCGGGCGGATGGCGTTGCGGGTCTGCGGGCGTTCCGGCACAGCCGGGTCGCCGGCCAATGGCGCCGAAGCGGCGCTGACGGAGGGACGATGGGAGACGCGCATGACGCGGCGCTGGGCGCAAGGGCAGGGCGGAGCGACCGGGCGGTCGCACTGTCCGGCATACGCATCACCTTTCCGAGCCGGGACGCAGAGCCGTTCACGGCGGTCGAGGATGTGGACCTCAGCGTCGCGGACGGGGAGTTCGTCGCCATCGTCGGCCCGACCGGCTGCGGCAAGTCCACCTTGCTCAATGCGACCGCCGGCCTCCTGACGCCGAGCGCCGGGACGGTCGCCATCTTCGGCGAGCCCTTGTCCGGGCTCAATCGGCGCGCCGGCTACCTGTTCCAGGCGGAAGCCCTGTTTCCCTGGAAGACGGCCCTCGAAAATGTCGCCATCGGCCTGGAAGTCGCCGGCACGGCTTCGGCGCAAGCGCGTCAACGCGCGTCGGACTGGCTGACGCGCGTCGGCCTCGGGGCTTTCACGGGGCGCTATCCGCACCAACTCTCCGGGGGCCAGCGCAAGCGTGTGGGGCTCGCCCAGGTCCTGATCCGCGATCCCAAGATCCTGCTCATGGACGAGCCGTTCGGCCCGCTCGACGCCCAGACCCGTCAGATCATGGGCAACATGCTGCTGGACCTGTGGAATGCCGAGCGCAAGGCGGTGATGTTCGTCACCCACGATCTGGAAGAGGCCATCGCGCTCGCCGACCGCGTGGTCATCATGGGCGCGGGGCCTGCGGCGCGCATTATCGGGGAATGGCGCGTCGCGCTGCCTCGGCCCCGGGACATTTCGGAAATCCGTCTCGAACCCGCCTTCCACGCGCTCCACAAGGAGATTTGGTCGGCGCTGCGCGATGAAGTGATGAAGGGCTACCGGCAGGCGGAGCAGGCGGCATGACGCGGCTTCGTCTTCTGCTGCTTCAGGTCCTGGTGGCGGTGGTGCTGATCGGCATCTGGCATTTCGGCTCCACCGTGAAACTTCCGGCCGGCATCCTTTCCGCCAAATCCATCTATCTGCTGGACCCCTTCTTCTTCTCGACACCGTTGGCCGTCTTCGAGCGGACCTGGCGGGATTTTTACACCGGAGTCATCTGGTATCACCTCGGCATCACGCTGCTGGAGACCGCGCTCGCTTTCGCCATCGGGGCGCTGGGCGGGGTGCTGGTGGGTTTCTGGTTTGCCCGCCAGCAAATGCTTGCGGCGGTGTTCGATCCTTATGTGAAGATGGCAAATGCCCTGCCGCGCGTTGTGCTGGCGCCCATCTTCGCGCTCTGGCTCGGTCTTGGCATCTGGTCCAAGGTGGCGCTCGGCGTGACGCTTGTTTTCTTCATCGTCTTCTTCAACGTCTATCAGGGCGTGAAGGAGGTGAGCCCGACCGTGCTCGCCAATGCCCGCATGCTGGGCATGAGCGAGCGCCAATTGATGCGGCACGTCTACTGGCCCTCCGCCCTCACCTGGATGTTCTCTTCGCTCCACACGGCGGTCGGCTTCGCGTTGGTGGGGGCGGTGGTGGGCGAATATCTCGGCTCGGCAGCGGGACTTGGTTATCGCATCCATCAGGCGGAAGGGGTGTTCGACGTGACGGGCGTGTTTTCCGGCATGCTGGTGCTCGCCATCTTCGTCATCATCATCGATGCGGTGGTCACCGCCATCGAGAAGCGTCTCACGGTGTGGCGCCCCACATCCGCCGGGCATTCATGACCAGCCGGGCAAACCGGCGCAGAACGGGAGGAAATCCATGAAAATGTTCGCCAAGGCCGCGCTGCTCGCGCTCGCCGGGTTGCTCAGCGCCGCGCCTGCTTTTGCCCAGCAGGCGGAGAAGCCCAAGCTCACTTTGGGCGTCGGCGGAAAGCCGCTGCTTTATTACCTTCCGCTCACCATTGCGGAGCGGAACGGCTACTTCAAGGAACAGGGTCTCGACGTCACCATCAATGATTTCGGAGGCGGCGCGAAATCGCTCCAGGCCTTGATCGGCGGCTCCATCGATGTGGTGACCGGGGCCTATGAGCACACCATTCGCATGCAGGCGAAGGGCCAGGACATCGTCTCGGTCATCGAGCTTGGCCGCTATCCGGGCATCGTCCTGGTCGTCGCCAAGGACAAGGCGGAAAAATACAAGGCCATCAAGGACCTCAAAGGCGCCAAGATCGGCGTCACCGCGCCGGGCTCCTCGACGAACTTCTTCGTCAACTTCCTGCTCGCGAAGAATGGCCTGAAGCCTGATGACGTCGCCTTCGTGGGCGTGGGCGGCGGTGCCTCCGCCGTGGCTCAGATGAAGCGCGGCGAGATCGACGCCATGTCCAATCTCGACCCGGTCATCACCAAGCTCCAGAGCGACGGGGACGTGGTGGTGCTGGCGGATTCGCGGACGAAGGCCGGCAATGACGAGATCTTCGGCGGTCAGAATCCTGCGGCGGTCCTCTATATGAAAACCGACTTCGTGAAGGAAAATCCGGTCACCACCCAGAAACTGACAAACGCCTTCTACAAGGCGCTGCAATGGCTGAAGACGGCGACGCCGGAGGATGTGGCGAAGGTGGTGCCCGAGGACTATCTGCTCGGCGACCGCGATCTCTATATCGCGGCGGTCAAGGCGTCGAAGCCGACCTATTCGCTGGACGGCGTCATCCCCGAAAGCGGCATGAAGAATGCGCTCGGCATGCTGGTGGAGTTCGACCCGGAGCTGAAAGCCGCCAAGATCGATCTGCCCAAGACCTTCGACGGCAGCTTCGTGAAGAAGGCGGCCGAAACGGTTAAGTGAGGTCCGCGCCCTCGCGCCGGTCCAGGCCCGCGCGAGGGCGCAATCCCCCGAGCGATCCGCGCCAGAGCGCGATCCGATCAGATTGAACCAATCTGATCGGTGAATCGACCTCTAACTCATTGATAGAGAATGCGTTACCCGATCAGCCTGCGATGCAGGCTGATCGGCGCAAGCTCTCGGCGCAAAGCGGGGGTTGCCAGAGAGGCGCGCCCATTGGATAGGCTCAATCCCCGAGGCGGACTTC
>JASBUY010000303.1 GCA_030147645.1 Aquabacter sp.
CGGTCGTCGGTGTAGCTGCCCTTGATGAACAGGTACTGGTCCTCGTCCAGGTTGTAGTCCGACTTGTTCTGCAGATAATAACGCTCGGCCTTCGCCTGTGAATTTTCCTGGGACCCGAGCGCCTGGAACTTCAGGCCCGGCATCGCCTTGGCCACCTGATCATGGGTCGGCCACTTGCCGCCATTGGCCGCCACCGCCTTGGCATAGACCGCTTCGAGGGCAGAGAAGGCCTGCGCCATGTGGAAGACCGGATAGATGGGATAGGCGCCGGTCTTCTTCTTGAAGGCGTCCATGAACTCGCGGAACTTCGCGTCGCCGATGCGCTCGGGATGCAGGAAGTAATGGTCGCCGCGCCCGCCGACGATGACGCCCTCGGGCAGATCATTGCCGAGGCGCTCCAGGGAGGATTCGGCCAGCGGCAGGACAAATTGCGAGGACTTGAACAGGCCGCGCTGGTTGGCCTGGCGCACGAAGGTGTCGAGGTCGCCGCCCCAGGAGGTGGAGAGGATGACATCGGGCTTCAGGGCCAGGAGGCGCGAGACTTCGGTGGAGAAATCGGCCGCGCCGAATTTCGGGAAGAACTCGGCCACCACCTTCACGTCGGGCTTCAGCACCTTCAGCGCCTGCGAGAAGATGGCCCAGCTGTCACGGCCCCAGGCATAGTCCTGGTTGACCACCGCGATGGTCTTGAAGTCCGGCTTCACCTTGAGCAGGTACAGAAGCGGCGCCATCACTTCCGGCGTCGCATTGGCCTGGGTACGGAACACGTAATTGTATTTGTCGTCCTCCAGGATGCGCTGGGTACCGCAATCCCACATAAAGTTGACGACCTTCAGATCCTCCGCGAGCGGAGCGATCTTGTTGCACACGCCGGAGGAGATGGAGGCGAACATCACGTCCACCTTCTGGTCCTGAACGAGGCGGCGATACTCGGTCATCAGCGTCTCGATGCCGGCCCCTTCGTCGACAAAGTAGAGCTTCACCGGAACGCCCTGCACGCCGCCGCGCGCATTGATCTCGGCCGCGAACATCTCGGCCGCGTCACGGGCAGGTATACCGAATACAGACGCAGCACCGGAGGCATAGGTGGTGATTCCGATGCGCAGTTCCGCAGGCTTTTCCTGCGCCAATGCTGGAAACAGTCCAAGCAGCGACAGACCCGCTGCCGCTGCCAAGCGACGAAGCATCATCGGCTTTCCTCCCAATTCGGTCGCGCGACCGCGATTCTTTCTTCCCCGGTGGGGAATGGGAGCATCTTGGTTTCCTGGGCCTCTATCTCAAAAGACTATTTTAGCTTGGATGCCATAGCGAAAAATTCTATCGCACTGCACCATGATCGCTTTCGCTTGCGCCCTCCTGCCCCGGCGCGAGACGCGCGGGCCAAACGCCATCGCGCACCAGGCGCACGAGCATGATATGCGCCAGCTTCTCGATCGCCTGGACGGCGTTGGAGAGAGGCCGCGAAGAGGGCCGCACCAGGAACAGATCGCGCGAGAGGACGGGCTTTCCCATGGGCCATTCGCGCAGCAGCCCCTGGTCCACCTCGGGACGAATCGCGGCGCCCGGCAGGATGGAATAACCAAGCCCCCCGGCCACCAGCAGCTTGATCTGGCCATAGGTGTCGATGTCGATCACCGTGTTGAGATAGGCGCTTTCCGCGAGCGCGCGCTCCTCGATGAGATCGCGCAGCCCATGGCCGAGGCTCGGCAGGATGAGGGTGAGATTCGCCGCATCGGAAAAAGAGACCGGCCCCTCCGGCGGATGGGGCTGATCCATGGGATCGGCGGGGCCGAGCAGGCACAGGTCCTCGGAGAGCACGTGGCGCGCCTCCAGGCTGCGGTCGGAGACGGAGCGGTAGAGAATGCCGAGGTCGATCTTGCCTTCGCGCAGCCAGTCCCGCACGAAGCCGCTCATGGCTTCCGCGACACGCAGCTTGATCTTGGGATAGCGGCGGCGGGCCTCGCTCAGCAGCGGCACGCACAGCATCTGGCTCACCGTTCCAGGCATGCCGAAGCGCACCTCCCCCTCCGGCTCCACCTGCCCGCGCCGCACCGCTTCGCGCGCCACTTCCATCTGGCCCAGCATGAGGCGCGCATGGCGCACCAGGGTTTCCCCCGCCTCGGTGGCGCGCACGCCCTGGGGACTGCGGAACAGGAGTTCGACCCCGAGGTCGATCTCCATGTTGCGCACATGCTGGCTGAGCGCGGGCTGCGCCACGCGCAGGCGATAGGCCGCCTTGGAGAAGGACCCCTCCTCCACGATGGTCACGAAATAGCGAAGCTGCCGCAGGTCCATGTACCGGACGCACCCTCCCGCAAGCCGACGCCCTCCGCCTGCAGCGAGGACAACGCACTAGAGGTTTCGTCTATACGCCCGAGAGGGAAGAAAGGGCAAAACCTATAAGCCGGCCGCGCGCGCGAGACGCAGGGCCACATGGGGCTGGACGAGGCGGATCTGGCCGTCCTCGGGCGTTCCCCACCGGGCCATCAGGTCCGCCACCTGCGGCGCGGCGGCGCGCGCCGCATCCGCGCGAGAGGGGTCTACCGCCACCACCTTGGCAAGGAAGGCGTCCACGTCGGGAAAGCGCCGCACATCGTCGAACGTCATCTCCTCAACGACCCGCAGCGTGCAGTCCTGCTGCGCCGTATCAAGGGCCGCGAGTGCCGCCGCACGGATCTCGGTCTCGTCCTCCACCGGCCGCATGGCCTCGAAGAACGGCCCCTGCGCCGAGGGTTCGATCACGATGACCGGCCCGCGTGAGACCCGCAGCGCCTCGGTGAGCGCGGCGCGCATCAGCGGCACCGGTACATGATGAAGGGAATTGACGAAGATGGCGGCATCGAACGACGCCGCCTCGAACGGCAGAGCTTCACCCCCCGCCGCCTCGAATCGCGCCTGCGGGACGGCAGCCCGGGCCGTCGCGAGGGCGTCAGGGCCGGGATCGACGCCCGTCACTTGCGCCCCCTCCGCCGCCAACTGCCGCGCGATGGCCCCGCCACCACAGCCAATATCGAGCACGGAGCGCCCGGCGAGCGGGCTCAGCCAGCGCCGAAGCACCCCCATAGGCGTGTCTTCCGCCCGACCATCCTCGCCCATGGGCGTCCTCTCCTCTCAGGCGGTGCGTGCGCGATGGCCGGCAAATTCCGCCCGCACCGCATCCGTCTGCGCGCCCAGCGCCGGCACCGGGCCGAAGCTCGGCAGCGCCGCATTCACCAAAGCGCCCGGCGCGAGACATTGCACAGGCCCGCTCGGCGTATCGACGGTCACATATCGGTTCTGCGGGTGGCGGGCGACATCGTCCATGGTGCTCACCCGCCCATAGGCGATGCGCGCCTTTTCGAGCCGTGCCAC
>JASBUY010000309.1 GCA_030147645.1 Aquabacter sp.
GCCGCATAAGAGCGGGCGGGCGGAGCACCGACATTCCATCCCGGCGGCACCGAGGACATGGGTCCGGGCGGACGCGGCACGCCGGGCTGCGGCACGGCGCCGGGCGGCATCAGGACCGGCTGGTTCGGGTCGCCGGAGGGCGGATAGGCGCGCGGCGGCGCATAAGACGGCCCACCGGCATAAGGCGGGGCGGCGGCCTGCGGCGGCTGATAGACCGGCGCGGCCTGCGGCGGAGCGCCGGGCACGGCGGCCTCCTCGCTGTCGTCCGGGCCGCCTTCCGGCGGATGGGGCATGATGTCCATGGGCGCGCCCGTGGGCTCGTTGGCCGGCGCGCGTGCCGGCTCCGGCCGCTGGCCGAGGAAGGGTCCCGGGCCCGAGGGCGGAGCAATGGCCGGCAGAGGCGGCGGGCCGGACGGCGGCGCGATGCCGGGCGGATAGCCGCCCGCCCCGCCGGGCTGGCGCGCCATCAGAACCGGCGGCGGCATGGGATTGGGCGCCGGCTGGCAGATGACCGGGCGCTTGGCGCGCCGCATCAGGTCCACATGGATATGGTCGTAATGGAAGATGTTGGAGCCCGGTGCCAGGGTCGTGGTGAACACCTCGCAGGCGCCGGCCTGGACCTGGAGCAGGAAGCCGCGCGCCTCCTGCGGCCCGCGCCAATTGTCTTTGACGGTCAGCGTGCGGCCATCGGCGAAGGTGAAGGAGCCGATGTCGAGCGCATTGCCGAAGGCGTGCTCGGAAATCTTGGCCGAGGCGTTGCCGTTCATGCCCCGGCAGGAATAGGACGACATCTGCTTGATGCCCACAACGGGCTGGCCCATCCAAGCCAAGGCGGCGGGTTGCACCACATTCTCAAGCCAGACATTGAGATCGCGGATCATCGGGCAGGCCAGGGTGGCGCGGGGGCTCACCTCCACCGTGCCTTCGCCCAGCGCGGTCACGCGGAAGGGATGCTCCATGCCGCACACGCCGCGATTGATGGCGCTCACCGGCTCCACATAGGCGGAGACGGTCACGCCGCGCTCGGCGATGCACTTCTCCTCCGCCTCGGCGCGCCAGGGCTCCCGTCGGTCGAACATATCGAAACGACAGCCCGACAGGAGCCCCACGCAGACGAGCGGGGCTACGAGATACCTGAATACACCGCGCGTCATGGCCAAACCATGCGCCTGCGGTCGTTGAGATGGAGTTAAAGGGCCGCCTGCTTTGCTTTTATCCCCACCCCGCCGGCCCGCGCGCGCTTCGCCCGACCATTTGGGTGCGGGGCGCCTTGCGCCCGGCGAAGCGACTCGATATAGAGGCGTCCTCCTGGCGGATGGGCGCGTAGCTCAGCGGGAGAGCACTACGTTGACATCGTAGGGGTCACAGGTTCAATCCCTGTCGCGCCCACCATCCGCACCCCTCGCGACATGTCTGCTCAGCGACGCTTCAAGGCGTTGCATCTTTGCCGCGCCCGCTGGGATTAGACCAGGACGCCGGAGCCGGCCGCGCTGGTGAAGTCCAGCTGAACGACCAGGTCGTTATAATCGAGGTCTCCCCCGCCATAGAGGTCTTCCCAGCCCCAGGTGTTGAGCCCGTAATTCCACAGATGGGAGACATTGGCGCCGTCCACCTGCTCGTTGGCGGCAGAGAAGGCGTAATAGGTGTGGGACGTGCTGCCCGACACCGCATGCAACACCATGGCGATGATGTCGCCCTGGTCCACATCCACCAGTGCAGACTGGACAAATTGGCCGAAGCCCGGACCGTTCAAGGCGGTGCCGCCGCTGGAAAGCCCATAAGCGCGCCCCTCCACCACGCCGGCATAGCCTGCCGCGCCGGGCGCCACGCCGCCGATGGTGCCGGAAAGGTCGTCCACCCGGTAGAAGGACACGGACAGGCCCTCGCTCATGCCGCCCTGGCGCACGCGCACCACGGCTTCGGCGTCGTCAAGCCCGCCCGCATTGGCGGCAATGGCGACGGGACGGGCGATTTCCACCGCGCTGGTGCCCGCCGCATCGACGAAATCCAGAAAGCCGTAATTCACGGAAAGCGTCGCCTGCGGCACCGTCGTGCCCATGCCGGCAATGCGCGCCGACAGGCTGTCTCCCGCTTCCGCGAGGCCGGCCTGAGGCCGGATCTGCGACAGCCCGTCGAAGAAGGTGACAAGATCGGGATCGAAATCCGACTGCATGACCTGCTGCGCGAATTGCCGGGTCCAGGCCTGGGGCGCCGTTGATACGGCGGAGGCGGAATAGAATGTGCCGCCTCCATCCACACTGTAGGAGGCGGTGGAGGCGAACACCGGCTGGTAGAGCAGCGCCTGATCCACCGCGCTGAGATAGCCGCCCAGCGTGTCCTCGACCGCGAGCACGGGGGCGGCGGACCAGATCTGGCTATGGGTGATGGCCGAGAGGGCGCGGGCGAGCAGCACGCCGTTCGGCGTGCCGAGGCCGGAGACGAGGTCATAGCCGGCGCCGGCCGAATAGCCGATGCCGATGGGCGTGATGGCCTGCCAGCCCCCATCGCCGTTCGGCGCCTCTATGGTGCCGCCATACAGGAAGGTGCTGGTATTGTTGCCGATGGTGACGTCGTTGAAGGCGCCCGGCGCGATCACGGCGGCGTTGTACAAGAGGTCCGTCATATAGCCGAGGGAATAGGGCAGTCCCTGGTCGGCGAGGATGGCGTTGATCTGGAGGCCGAGTGAGGCCCAGAGCGGGGTCGCGGCGCTGGTGCCGAAGCCGCCCTGCTCGAACGTCTCCATGGAGGCGCTGGGCAGATTGTAGAACATGTTTCCGCCGGCCAGCGCGGCCACGTCCGGCATGCCGCGCCCGGTTCCGGTGGAGGCACCGAGCCCCTGGGGCGACAGGCCGAACGCCTGCTGGTAGGACGGCACGCCCGTCGTGATGTCCACGCCGCCGCCCGTGGTCTCATTGGTGAGATAGCCGGGATTGAGGCGCGCGCCGCTCAGCACATATTGATTCCACACCGTCTCGATGAAGACCGAGAGGTGGGCGGCATTGGCAGGCAGGGACTTCATGCCCCCCGCCGCAAGCGCCGCGATGGTCGGCCGGTCCAGGGCCTGCGCCAGGGCATAGGTGTCGGCGAGGGTGGGATCGGCGGCGGCGGTGACGGGCGTGCTGAGCGAGCTTCCGCCCACCACCACCACATAGGGGCTGGTATTGTTCTGCCAGACATTGGTGAGCCCATTGCCCACCTGTCCGCCCGAGCCGCCGTCGGAGGCGTCGTTGAACATGGTGATGCCGCGCAAGGCGGCGTCCACGAACAACTCGCGATAGGCCGCATAGAAGGCGGAACCCGGCGCGGTGGACATCTCGTCCGTCCAGGATGACGAGAGCACCTTGGGATTGTTCACCGTGTCCCAGATGGCGCCCTGATAGCCGGTGAAATTGCTCTGATTGCTGAGCCCCGGACCGCTGTAGAGCGCCATGGCCGCAGAGGGATTGACGACACCCGCGACACCGACATCCAGTGATCGCTCGCCGCCCCGGCCGGAGACATCCCGCCATTCCCCGGCATTCCCCACCTGGAATACCGGCGCCCCGGTCGCGACGCCCGCGCCGGTGCGGAACTGGTCCATATAGGCCTGGAAGCTCTGCGTCGCGCTCGGGGGCAGCGCGGTGCCCACCGCCGGCTCCACAATGCCGAGCAGGCCCAGAGCCAACGTCGAATCCCCGGACAGAGGGAAATTGTAGAGCGTCGCGATGGTGTCGGCGTAATGGCTCACCGCTTCATAGTCGAAGCGCGTGGCGTTGCCTGGGCTTTGCGGCCCCTGTTCCAAGGTTTTGCCGGTGCCGCTGCCCTCCTGGCCGGAAATGAGGAACGTGTCGACCCACAGGCTCTTGACCGTACCGCCCCACGCATCGGGCAGGCGCAGATTGCCCTCCCAATAGATCGCCCAGGGATCGCTTGCCGTGCCGCCGACCCAAGAGAGGCGCTGGCCGGTGAGATCGAAAAACTCCTGCGGCGTGAGGCTGACCCAGACCGTGCGCGATTCCGCGCTGCTCACATAGCCGCTGGACGCGGGCTCGACCGAAATGCCTTTCGCCCCGAGCCCGTTCACCACCGCATCATAATCGGTCTGCCGCCCGCCATAGAGGTCCCAGAGCGTGCCGGACTGTTGGAGGGCGGCGATCTGCTGCTGGCGGTCCGCCCAATCAAGGGCAAGCAGGGCGGCGGGATCGTTCGCCCGCTCGATGATCAAAGCAAGATTGAGCGTGACGGTCGAACTGAGGGGATATTCCGTGCCGCTGGTGAAGCCGAAGGCTCCGGGAACGGTGGTGGCGTCGGTGTAGCGCCAAGCGAAGAAATCGAGATAGGCGGAATTTGCGACCTCGACCATCGGACATCCCCGGCAATGTTCGGAAAAACACTGCCCCGCTACGCCGGCCCCCGCAAGCGTTGCCGTTTCACTGCTTCAGGAATTCGGCGAACGCGTCCTTGTGGTCGGGATGCCAGCGCGAGAGCGGCGGACGGTTTTCGGCAATGTCGCCCGCCGCCCAGAGGATGCGCTTTTCAACTGTCTCGCGCGTAACGTCATTGTCGGGGCACAGGACATAGAAATCCCCGGCATCCACGCGCCCCAGCATGAAGTCCACGGTCTGCTCGGCGGTCCAGGCGCCCGCCGGTTTTTCGGTGCGCCCGCCGGCCGCGAGCGGGGTGAAGACGAAGCCGGGAATGACGAGATGGGCGCGGACCGCGCAGTCGGGCCGGTTGCGCAGGTCATGCTGGAGCGCCTCGGTGAACACCTTCACCCCGGCCTTGGAGACGTTATAGGCCGGGTCTCCGGGCGGCGTCGTGATCCCCTGCTTGGAGCCGGTATTGAGGATCAAGGCGGGCGTCCCCTGCGCGATCATGGCGGGCGCGAAGACCTGGGTGCCGTGAATCACGCCGAACAGATTGACGTCCAGGATGCGCCGCCAAGTCTCCGGGTCGGAAAAGACGCCGGAGCCGGGCTGGATGCCGGCATTGTTCATCAGCACATCCACACGCGAAAAGCGGGCGCGGATCTCGCTTTCGGCGTGCTCCAGCGCGGCTCGGCTGCTCACATCCACGTCAAGTGCAAGCACCTCGCCGCCGATCCCGGCCGCCGCCTGCGCGAGCCTTTCGGCGCCGCGATCGAGGATGCAGACCCGCATGCCGAGGCCGGCAAAGCGCTGTGCCGCCGCGCGTCCGATGCCCGAGGCGCCGCCCGTGACCACGGCAACGCGGCCTTCGGCCAAAGCGGGATGGGCGTAAGGTGAGGTCATGGGTCACGCTCCTGAAGCTCGCTGCGCAAAAGAGCGCCCTTGCGCGTCTTCGGCAAGGGCGGGATAGAACGGGCGGTCGCCACGCCGCCGCTGCGCGAGCCTAACGCTTTCGGGAGGGCCTATGTTCATTGCCATGAACCGCTTCAAGGTGAAGCTCGGCTCGGAGGCCGAATTCGAGCGCATCTGGCGCGAGCGGGACAGCCACCTCGCCACGGTGCCCGGCTTCGTCTCCTTCGACCTGCTGAAGGGCGCGGAGAAGGAGGACCATGTGCTCTACGCTTCGCACAGCCTGTGGCGCACCAAGGCCGATTTTGAAGCCTGGACGCGCTCGGAGGCATTCCGCGCCGCCCATCGCGATGCCGGGGCGAGCAAGGTGCAATATCTCGGCCCGCCCCAGTTCGAGGGGTTCGAGAGCGTCCTGTCCCAGACCGCCGGCTGAATGCACATGCTGAAGACCACGGATCACTTCCCCCCCGGCCACCCCAAGGTGGCGTTCGGCAAGATCGGCGTGCTGATCGTCAATCTCGGCACGCCCGAGGCCACCGATTATTGGTCCATGCGGGCCTATCTGAAGGAATTCCTGTCGGACCGGCGCGTCATCGAAGTCAATCGCGTGGTCTGGTGGCTGGTCCTGAACCTCATCGTCCTGACCACCCGGCCGGGCCCCAAGGGCAAGGACTATGACACGATCTGGAACAAGGAGCGGAACGAAGGCCCGCTGAAGACCATCACCCGGGCGCAGGCGGAGAAACTGTTCGCCGAGATCGGTCCGGACGATGACCGGCTGATCGTCGATTGGGCCATGCGCTACGGCAAGCCCTCCATTCCCGACCGCCTCGCCGCGCTCCAGGCGCAGGGCTGCGAGCGCATCCTGATCCTGCCGCTCTATCCGCAATATGCCGCCGCCACCACCGCCACGGTCTGCGACAAGGCGTTCGACGCGCTCAAAGCCATGCGCTGGCAGCCCATCATCCGCGTCGCCCCACCCTGGCACGACGA
>JASBUY010000323.1 GCA_030147645.1 Aquabacter sp.
GGGTCGGCGGCGTGCCGAAGATGAAGCGCATCATCTGGCGCATGGTGCCTTCCGCCGGCAACCGTCGCGCCCTCCTGGAGCGGGGCGATGCGGACGTGTCCTACGACCTGCCCAACAAGGACTTCGTTGAGCTGAAGGAGAGCGGCAAGCTCACCATCATTTCCACGCCCTATTCCAACGGCCTGCAATATATGGGCATGAACGTGACGAAGCCGCCCTTCGACAATCCGAAGGTGCGCCTCGCCATGGCCTATGCCATGCCCTACCAGAAGATCATGGACGCGGTGCTGTTCGGCCTCTCCAAGCCCATGTTCGGCGCGCCTGCCGACGCCAAGACCGAGGTCGCCTGGCCCCAGCCCACCAAATATGTGACCGACCTTGCCAAGGCGAAGGCGCTGCTCGCTGAAGCGGGCTATCCCAATGGCTTCGAGACCGAAATCTCCTTCGACCTGGGCTTTGCCGGCGTGAACGAGCCGCTTTGCGTGCTCGTCCAGGAGAGTCTTGCCCAGATCGGCATCAAGACCACCATCAACAAGATCCCCGGCGCGAACTGGCGGACCGAGTTGAACAAGAAGGTCATGCCCATGTTCACGAACGTATTCTCGGGCTGGCTGGATTACCCGGAATACTTCTTCTTCTGGTGCTATCACGGCGCGAATTCCGTGTTCAACACCATGAGCTATCAGTCCAAGGCCATGGACACGTTCATCGACGGCGCCCGCGCGGCGGCGGCCAATGGCGATAAGGCGGCCTATGACACGGACATCAAGGGCATGGTGGATCTGGCCTTCGCCGATGTGCCGCGCATCCCGCTGTTCCAGCCTTACGTAAACGTGGCGATGCAGAAGAACATCACCGGCTATGAATACTGGTTCCACCGCCGGCTGAACTACGCGACCTTCCAGAAGAGCTGATCGGCCTCTGCCGAAGCCGCGAACGGCCGGGCGCATGTCCGGCACGAACCTCCCGGAACATGTCGGACGGCGCGCTTGGCGCCGTCCTTGCATCCAAAATGTCCAGGACCTCGCGCCGAGGAAGGGCCGACATGCTGAAGCTGATCACCAGTCGCCTTATGACCGCCGTTCCGAGCCTGATCGGCGTCATCATCGTGACCTTCCTTCTGACCCGCGTTTTGCCGGGTGACACGGCCGCCTATTTCGCCGGCCCTGCCGCGACGCCCCAGGCCATTGCCGAGATCAAGACCAAGCTTGGCCTGGACAAGTCCCTGCCCGAACAGTTTGCGGACTATGTGGGCGCCCTGGTGAAAGGGGATCTCGGCACGTCCCTGTCCACGGGCCAGCCGGTGATGACCGAGATCGCCAATCGCCTCCCGGCCTCGGCCGAGCTGACCCTGGCGGGCCTGATCCTCGCTTTGGTCATCGCCATACCCTTCGGCATCGCTGCGGCGGTGAAGCAGGGGTCGTGGGTGGACCATGCCTGCCGCATCATCACCACGGCGGGCGTCTCGCTGCCGGTCTTCTTCACCGGGCTGCTGCTGGTCTATGTGTTCTATTTCAAGCTCGGCTGGGCGCCCGCGCCGCTGGGGCGGCTCGACGCCTTCGCCAGCGCGCCGCCCGATGTCACCGGCTTCTACCTGATCGACAGCCTCATCGCGGGTGACCTGGAGACGTTTCGCGCCTCGGCTGCCCAATTGGTCATCCCCGCGCTCACCCTCGCCATCTTCGCCCTGGCGCCCATCGCGCGCATGACGCGGGCCTCTATGCTCTCGGTGCTCTCCTCCGAGTTTGTGCGCACGGCCCGCGCGGCGGGGCTGACGCCCTACAAGGTCATCATCGTCTATGCCTTCCGCAATGCCATGCTGCCGGTCATCACCACCCTCGGCATGGTGTTCTCCTTCCTGCTCGGGGCCAATGTGCTGGTGGAAAAGGTGTTCGCCTGGCCCGGCATCGGCTCCTATGCCGTCGAGGCGCTGATCACCTCGGACTATGCCCCGGTCCAGGGCTTCGTTCTGGCCATGGCGATCCTCTATGTGCTGCTCAATCTCGTGATCGACATCGCCTACGGCGTCATCGATCCGCGCGCCCGCAGCGAAGCCTGAAGGAGGCGGCAATGACCCTTGCCACGACCGACACCGCCCGCCGCCCCAGCGCGCTCGTCGCGACGCTGAAGCATGCGCGCTATGTGATCTCGGACAATCCCGTCACCGGTCTCGCCTTCGGCATGTTCCTGGTGCTGGTGGTCTGCGCGCTGGTCGGGCCGTTCATCGTGCCCCACGATCCCTATGCCTCCAACACCGCCATGGCGCTGAAGCCGCCATCGACCACCTATTGGTTCGGCACCGATCAGTTGGGGCGGGACATCTTCTCGCGCGTCGTGGTCGCGGCGCGGCTCGATCTCGGCATCGCGGTCTGCTCGGTGGCGCTGGTGTTCGCAGCGGGTGGCGTGGCGGGCATCGCCTCGGGCTTCTTCGGCGGCTGGACGGACCGCATCATCGGGCGCATCTCCGACACCATCATGGCCTTCCCGCTGTTCGTGCTGGCCATGGGCATCGTGGCGGCGCTGGGCAATACGGTGACCAACATCGTCATCGCCACCGCCATCATCAATTTCCCGCTTTATGCCCGCGTCGCCCGCGCCGAGGCAGCGATCCGCCGGCAGGCGGGCTTCATCCAGGCGGCCCGGCTCACCGGCAATGGCGAATGGCGGATCATGCTCACGCAGATCCTGCCCAACATCATGCCCATCATGATGGTGCAGATGTCGCTCACCATGGGCTACGCCATCCTCAATGCGGCCGGCCTGTCCTTCATCGGCCTCGGCGTGCGCCCGCCCACGGCGGAGTGGGGCATCATGGTGGCCGAGGGCGCCACCTACATCATTTCCGGCGAATGGTGGATCGCGCTCTTTCCCGGCCTCGCGCTGATGTTCGCGGTGTTCTGCTTCAACCTGCTGGGCGACGGTCTGCGCGACATCGTCGATCCCCAGCGCCG
>JASBUY010000325.1 GCA_030147645.1 Aquabacter sp.
GTGCTGGTCGCAGGAGAAGTGGTGCACGCGGCCCGGCTCGTGGCGGCGCGGCGCGCTTTGCCCTGGGCCAACGCCATGCTCGCGCCCGTCACCATGATGTCCGCCCTGGACCCGAGCGTGCTGACCTGGTTCCCCGCCGCCTACCATCTGCGGCATCTCGGGGCCTGGCCGCAACGGCTGCTGTTTCGCGTTGCGCGTCGACAGATGGCGCAATGGGGGGCGCCGCTACTGGAGCTGCAGCGGGAATTGGGCGTAAACGGCGAGGATCTCCTGTTCGCGGACAAGTTCTCGCCCCATCTGGTGCTCGCGCTTTTCCCCCGCGCCTTCGGCGCGCCTCAGCGCGACTGGCCCAAAGCGACGGTGCAGACCGGATTTCCCTTTTTCGCGCAGGAGACGAACCCGGACGTTGCGGCCCGGATTACGGCCTTCCTTTCAGCTGGCCCGCCACCGGTGGTGTTCACCCTGGGAACGACAGTGGTTCATCTGGCCCACGATTTCTATCAGATCGCGGCGGATTCGGCGCGCGCGCTCGGACGCCGCGCCATCCTTCTGCTGGGCGACAACGCGCCCCCCGCTGCACCGCCCGACGAGGTCCTGCCGGTCGCCTATGCGCCCCATTCGCTGCTCTTTCCTCATGCGGAAGCCGTGGTGCAGCACGGCGGTGTGGGTGGCTGCGCTGAGGCGTTGCGCGCCGGCGTCCCGGTGCTCACCATCCCCTTCGCCTTCGACCAGCCCGACAATGCGGTGCGCATGCAGCGCATGGGCGTCGGGGCCGTGCTGTCGCGGCACAAGGTGAACCGCACGACGCTTGAGAACAGCCTGCGGCGGGTGCTGGAGGACAAGACCATGGCCGCCCGAGCCAAAGCCTTCGCGCAAGCGATGGACCCCGACGCCGACATGGCGCGGACCATCGACGCCATCGAGCGCATCGCCCGGGTGGGCGGCGCTGGCCCCGCATCCGCTCCCCATTCCGCAAACTGACAGATCCGGCCGCAGGAGGCCCCATGTCCCCGACCGAGACTTCTTCCCCGCTGAAGGCCATCACGCTCGACCTGCCCGCCGGTCCCGTCCGCGTGGGGTGGTATGCCGGCGCCAGCCGTGAGGCGGTGCTGGACGCGGTGCGGACCGCCGCCGGCCTCGCGGCTGATGCGACCTTCCACCTGGAAACGCCCGAGGGGATCGTCCTTGCCATTGACGACAGTCTTCCGGACGGTTCGCAGGTGCGTGTCGTCCTTCCCTCGCCCGCCTCCCTGCCACGCGAACCCGTGCCCGGCCCCAAGCCCTATCCCATCGTTGGCAACCTGCCGGAACTGCACAACGCGGATGGGATCATCGGGACCATGACCGATCTCCATGGCAAATACGGGGATTTCCTAGCCTTCAAGGCCCCTGGCGCGCAGGTCTATTTCTGCGCGGACGCGGATATCGTCTCGGAGATGTGCGCGGCGCCCGACATTTTCGCAAAGGTGGTGGAAGGGCGCGGTGGGCTCGGAAACCTTGCTGAAAAGAGCGTCGGAAGCGCGCTGTTCACCGCCAGCGACGATGACCCGCTCTGGCATCGCGCCCACCGCATCCTCGCCCCGGCCTTCGGCGCAACAGCGCTCAAAAATTATTACGGCCGCATCGTGGACGTGGCGAACGACATGTTCGCCCACCTCGACCGGCTCGGTCCCAACGAGAGCTTCCTGGCCACCGACCTCATGACGCGGATGACCTTCGAGGCCATCTCCTATGCCGCTTTCAATAAGCGGTATGGGGCGATCGACTCGGCGCGGATGCCGCCCTTCGTCGAAGCCATGAATGTGGTTCTGCTGGACGCGCTTCAAGAGATGAACCGCGTGCTGCCCGAGGTCTTCTATCACGAGGCGCGGCGCCAGCGCGCTGCCGCCGACCAGATCATGCTGGAGGACGTGAACGCCATCATAAGCGAACGGCGCGCGCTCATGGCCAGCGGCGGCGCGGTGCCCACAGACCTCCTACAGGTGATGCTCACCACGCCGGACCGCATCACCGGCCTCAAGCTGCCGGACGACAATATTCGTGGCCAGCTCATCGTCCTGCTCATCGCCGGGCACGAAACCACCAGCGGCATGCTCTCCTACGCGCTCTATTATCTTTGGAAGAACCAGGAGGTTCTGGACAAGCTGATCGCGGAAGTGGACCAGGTCCTTGGGCGGGATTTTTCCTATGTGCCGACCTATGAGGATTGCAGCCGCCTTGAATATACCCAGCGCGTGCTGAAGGAATCCCTGCGCCTGTGTCCGCCCGTGCCCATGTATCCCCGTTACATCACGCGCGACACGACCGTCGGTAAGGGCCGATACGCGGTGAAGGCCGGCGAGCGCATCTTCATCTCGCTGACCTATATGCAGTCCAACCCGAGATTCTGGGGCCCGGACGCGCACTCGTTCCGGCCCGACCGCTTCCTTCCGGAGGAAGAGCGCACCCACCACCCCGACGCCTATCACCCGTTCGGCATGGGCGCGCGCTCCTGCATCGGCTTCCAGTTTGCGCTTCTTGAAGCGCGCATGGTGCTGGCGCGCTTCGTCCAGCGTTACATCGCGCGCCCGCGCGATCCCCATTATGTGCTGCGTCATAAGCAGACGCTGACCGTGAAGCCCGATCACCTGGAGATGCTGCTGGAGCGGCGGCCCGAAGTGAAGGGGCGCCTTCCGGCGAAGGCCGCCCCTGCAAAGTCTCAGGCGGCCAGCGAACCGGCGCCGGGCGGGACCCCAGCGGGCCGGCCCCTGAGGGTGCTTTACGGCTCTAATATGGGTGGCTGCCGCGACATCGCGCTGACCCTGGCGCATCAGGCCTCGGCGCATGGGTTTTCGGCGCGCGTTGCGGAGCTGGACGAACAGGCGGGGCAGGCTTGGCCGGCGGATACGCCCGTGATCATCGTCGCCTCAACCTATAATGGCGCGCCACCCGACAATGCCGCCGCCTTCGCGCGCTGGCTGGACAGCGCAGGAGCGGACACCTGCGCCGGCCTGCGCTTCGCGGTGTTGGGATGCGGCAACGCCCAGTGGCACCAGACCTTCCAGAAATTCCCCCGCTTCATCGATGCAACCCTCGCGGCGCGAGGCGGGACGGCTTTGGTCGCGGTCGGCGCGGCCGATGCGGACGGCGATTTCGAAGCGGCGGTCGAGGCCTGGAGCGCGGGCCTCTGGCAGGCGCTCGACAGTTCCCTTTCCGCCCCCCCGCCGGCCGCCCCTGTCGCGCAGGCGGCGAGCATCAAGGTCGAGATCATGAATTTCGCCGGCAGCGCGGCCGGCGCGGCGGCGCGGCGCGGGACACGTCTCGACCAGGATGCTGCGCCGAGCGAGGTCCGTGTGAACCGCGAACTCCAGGGTCCCGGCGCCCTCGGCTCGACCCGGCATATTGAAATCCCTCTCCCCCCGGGCACGCACTACGCCGCCGGCGATCATCTGGGCGTCTTTCCCTGCAATCCGTCCGCCCTGGTCGCCGCGGCTGCCGCCAATTGCAATGTCAGCCCCGACACCACCGTTCTCCTCACCGCCCTGAAACCGGAGACCGAAGAGGAAGGCGGCCTGCCCTTTGGCGTGCCGGTGCGGGTGGGCGAATTGCTAGCCGAGCATGTGGATCTTGCCGGCCCGGTGACGCGCCGCGATCTTCGCGCCTGGGAGGCCGCCGCCCAATGCCCGCCGGATCGCGCGCGCATCGCCGCCTGGCTGGCCGACTTTCCCACCCTTGCCGCTGCGAAGCCCCGCATGGCGGACTTGCTGAAAGAGGTGCCCTCCGTTCGGTTGGACCTTGCGACCCTCCTCAGCGTGCGCCCGCCGCTGAAGCCGCGCTATTATTCCATTTCGTCCTCGCCGCTTCTTTCGCCAGACACATGCACGCTTACGGTTGGCGTCCATCACTTCCCATGCGGCGACGCTACGGTGCATGAGGGCCTGTGCAGCAGCTATCTTGCGGGATGTCCCACCGGAACGCCCGTACGCGTTGTGGTGAAGGACACCGGGAGCGCGTTCCACCTTCCGGCCGACGCGTCGGTGCCGCTCATCCTGGTCGGTCCCGGCACGGGGCTCGCTCCATTGCGCGGCTTCATCCAGGAACGCCAT
>JASBUY010000359.1 GCA_030147645.1 Aquabacter sp.
TAGGATTGGTCGGCGGCGTGCGCAGGGAAGGAATTGTATTTGAAGGGGTTGTATTCCGGCAGCAAATCCAGCCAGCGCGCGGCTTCGAAGCCGGGAATATAGCCGGGCCAGGCGGCGAAGGGCGCGAAGCGGGCGAAAGGCGTGATGCCGATCATGGGCGAGATGAGCACGATCTGGTCCGGCTTCACGAGGTCCGGCTGCTCCAGCGCATCGAGGCTGTGCAGCACGGAGAGCGCGCCGCCATTGGAATAGCCCACGAGGTGGATGGGCTGCCCCGGCGCGGCCAGCCGGCGGGCCTCACGCATGGCGAGACGCACGGCGGCCCGCCAGCTTTCATGGTCCATGTCCAGAAGCGCCGCCGGCACCGTCCCATGGCCCGGCATGCGGACACCGAGCGCGATGAAGCCGCGCGCCACATAGAGGTCGGCGAAATGGCGCAGGCTGTAGGGAGAATCCGTGAGGCCATGGACCAGGACCGCAACCCCGGCGACAGGGCCCTGCGGCCGCAGCAGGAAGGAGCGGTTCCAATCCTGCGCGAACCGGCCGGGATAGGTGCGCGCGCCGGCAAAGTAGCGGTTGAAGGGCGTCCGGTCCGAAGGCGGGAGACGATCGGTGACGTTTGCCCTCACGGCGGCGAAGGCCTTGTCTTCGGCCGCGAGATAGCCGGCCCAGTCGGTCGCGTCCAGCGCGTCAGGTCCAAGTTCCGGCGGCACATAGGTCTGCCAGAGCGCGAGCTGGGGCGCCCGCCATGCCTCGAACGCCCGCAGGCCCAGTGCCAGAACGACCAGCACCAGCGCGGCCAGCATGAGGCGCGCCACGACGCGCGCAACGACCCTTAAGAACGCCACCCCACCATCCTCAGCCATGCCGAACCAAGACGCTCGGTCGCCTCCCTGCCGGCGCGATTCGCGCGCGCCAACTTACGGCCCAGAATGATCCGCGCCGCGGGCATCTGTCATCCCGAACCGAGATCCCGATTCGGAAGCGTGGCGCGGGCCATGATTAGGCCCCATTCGCGGGTCATAAGGGGGCAACTCAGCGATGAGGCGGTCCGTTGACTGACCGCCGCGAGGGACGCACGGATGTACTGCGACCTTGCCTGCGCTGAATGAGGAAGCCTCGCCCCCCGGCGGGGCTTTTTTCATTTCTGCTCCGGCCACCGGCCACCAGCCGGAGGCGTCCTGCCGAGAGCGGCACGCGCGGGCACGCGATGCGCCGGGCCGCGCTACGTCTCATCTCATGTTCGGAATGTCGCTTGTGGCGCGCCCTAGGGGAATCGAACCCCTCTCTCCACCGTGAAAGGGTGGCGTCCTGACCGATAGACGAAGGGCGCTGAAGCGGTGGCCCTTATAGGGGGCACGTCGGCGGTGCGCAAGGCCCCGCCGACGCAAACCCACAGGCCCGTCGCCTAAATGCTCACCACTTGCCGATATTGGGCATAGACGACCACGGCTCGGCCGGCGCCTTGGCCCCGCCCTTTTGCAGCAATTCAACCGAAATGTTGTCGGGAGAGCGGACGAAGGCCATGAAGCCGTCGCGGGGCGGGCGATTGATGGTGACGCCTGCGGCCATCAGACGCTCGCAGGTGGCGTAGATATCCTCCACCTCGAAGGCGAGGTGGCCGAAATTGCGGCCTTCGCCATAGGCTTCCTTGTCCCAATTGTAGGTCAGCTCGATTTCCGCGACCCCTTCCTGGCCGGGCGCGGCGAGAAAGACGAGCGTGTAGCGCCCCTGCGGCACCTCCTTGCGCCGGACCTCCTTCAATCCCAGCTTATTGCAGAAGAAATCCAGGGACTGGTCGATGTCGGTCACGCGGACCATGGTGTGGAGAAAGCGCATGGGAATTCCTGGATTGCGTTGGCGGATGCCGACGACCGGCCAGGGGTAGGTATGATGTCGGACCAGGAACTCAAGACGGCCCATGATCGCCTGCGCGAATTTCTGGCGCAGGCGCGCCATGCCGTGGCGTTCACCGGGGCGGGGATTTCCACCGAATGCGGCATTCCCGATTTCCGCTCGCCCGGTGGCCTGTGGACCCAGAACAAGCCGATCCCCTTCGACATTTTCCTCGCCCATCAGGAGGCGCGAAACGAAGCCTGGCGGCGCAAATTCGCCATGGATGCCGCTTTTGGCGGGGCGGTTCCCGGCCGGGGCCATCGCGCCCTCGCCCGCCTGCTGGCACAGGGACGGCTTGCCGGCATCATCACGCAGAATATCGATGGCCTGCATCAGGCGGCTGGCGTGCCGGATGGGGCGCTCGTGGAATTGCACGGCAACACCACCTACGCCACCTGCCTGGACTGCGGCCGGCGCTATGAACTCGCATTCGTGCGGTCCCGCTTCGAAGCCAGCGGCGGGCGGGCGCCGGACTGCGAGGCGTGCGGCGGCCCCATCAAGACCGCCACCATTTCCTTCGGCCAAGCGATGCCCGAAGGCGAGATGCAGCGCGCCGACCGGATGACGCGGGAGAGCGACCTGTTCATCGTGATCGGCTCGTCCCTGGTGGTCTATCCCGCCGCCGGCTTTCCGCTGAAGGCCAAGCGCGGCGGGGCGCGGCTCGTCATCATCAACCGGCAGGAAACCGACTTCGACGACATGGCCGACCTGGTGGTGCGGGCCGACATCGGGGACGTCCTCGCCCCGTTCGAAGCCGTTCCGCTGCCCGAAAGCAACCCTGAATAACCCAATGCTCAAAAATCGCGCATTCGAAGCCCCTTTGGCGCGAAGGAAAGGGTGTGCGGCGCACCCGGGACTTGCTATCCTGCCCTTTCCTGGAAACAGGAGCCCGTGCGTGGCGGTCGGGAGAGTGGGGTCGGGTGTATGGGGTCTCACGAATCAGGCTTGGATTCGCAGCTTCTCCCCCCGTCGGAGGAGACGGGAGATACGCCGGTCGGCCTGATCGAGGTGGCCGGCACCATCAAATGGTTCGACGCGGCCAAGGGCTATGGCTTCATCGTGCCCGATGGCGGGGGACCCGACGTGCTGCTGCACGTCACCTGCCTGCGCCGGGACGGGTTCCAGACCGCGCTTGAAGGCGCCCGGGTGGTGTGCGAGGCGGCGCGCCGGGCCAAGGGCCTGCAGGCCTTCCGCGTCATTTCCTTGGACCTGTCCACCGGCATCACCGCCCCCGTGGCGCCCGCCACTCGCGCCCGCGCCGCCATCGAGCCCACCGGCGCCTATGAGCCCGCGACGGTCAAATGGTTTAACCGGCTGCGCGGCTTCGGCTTTCTGACCCAGGGCGAGAATGCGCCCGATATTTTCGTGCATATGGAAACGCTGCGGCGCCAGGGCCTGACCGAATTGCGCCCGGGACAGCGTGTATTGGTTCGCTTCGGCAATGGCCCAAAGGGCCTGATGGCGACCGACGTGAAGGCGGAAGACGCCGCCCCCTCCACACATTGAGGACAGAATGACCGATCGGGCGAAGCGAAGCGCACGCGGCGCGGCGGGACTATGCGGCGTGTTTTTGGGCCTGTGTGTCAGCGCCCTGGCGGGACTTGCCATCGCTCCGGCCCTTGCTCCGACCGCGTACGCGCAGGGCCCGCAGGCCGCGCAGCCGGTCGGCCCGCTGGACGCGCTGGAAATCGCGACCAAGACCGGGGTCGTCGTGCTGGAGGTGGAGGTGGCGCGCACCGACAAGCAGCGCGAGACGGGCCTGATGTTCCGCAAAGAGATGCCCGAGCGCCAGGGCATGCTGTTCGACTTCAAGCAGGACCAGCCGGTCTATATGTGGATGAAGAACACCTATATCCCGCTGGACATGCTCTTCATCCGCGCGGACGGCACCATCGCGCGCATCGAGGCGATGACTACGCCCTTCTCTGAGCGGACCATTTCCTCCGGCGAGCCCGTGCGCGCGGTGCTTGAACTCAATGGCGGCGCCGCCCGGCGGCTCGGAATCGCCCCCGGGGATCGCGTATCCAACACGCTGTTTGCGCGGTAATAGGGCACCAACCTCCCGTTGCCCCGCCGCCAAGGTACATGCGACAAAATGGCCCGCCCATTGGCGGGATTAAAATACCTCCCAGATTTCAATGCCTTTGCCAAATCCACCCCTCTCGCAGGGCGCCGAGGGGGAATCTTTCTGTTTCTTTTTAAGTCTATTTCCCCCCACTCTCGCTCCGCATTAGATCAGTTATGCCAACTTTTCGAGCGGGGGCCGGAATGCGCATTTATGACACTTTTGATTCTAAGACTTCGTCTTATATTGTTGACAAAAGGATCGCGTATTTTGACCGTATAAGAGAAAAACTCCCTCATGATTTAAAGATTTATTTTGTAGATGAGACAGAAGAACTGATTAATGAGATCAATACATCTATCCAAGATGATACCTTAACAAGCATTCATATTTTCACGCATGGGTCGGCGGGAGAGATTGCACTCACCGACGGCACAATTAATGCGGGCACCCTTCTATCCCGAACGAGAAAATTTCCGCAGCGCACGCGTACCGGGTGCGACCTGTTTCTCTATGGGTGCGAAATTGGGGCCGGCGCGGAAGGCGCGGCCTTTGTCGGCCTCCTCTCCGACCTGACCGGCTTGAACGTTTCGGCGTCCAGCCGGCCGGTGGGTGCGGCTGAGCTCGGAGGCCAATGGGACCTGGATGTGCGGAGCGGAACGCCCCGCACGCGGCCGCTTTCGCTGCCCGATTATCCGGGTCTGCTCGCGGCCCCCACCCTTGGCGGTCTGCAGCCGCTCTCATTGGCGGAAGGGGACACGGTGGCCCTGGCGCCGTCCCTCACCGTGACTGGAGGCTCGAATTACACTGGCGGGTCCATCACCTTCGCGGTGGGCGGTCCGAAATCGGGGGACCAGCTCTCTCTTCTCTCCGATGGGGACCCCACGGTCGCGGGCGCCGTTTCGGTACAAAATGGCGCGGTCTATTACGGCACCGGGTCGGGCCGCATTCAGGTCGGGGTGGTGGACGCGGTCGAGAATGGCCTCAACGGCCAACCGCTGACGATCCGTTTCGTCCGTGATTTCATCAATGCGGGCTTTGAGTCGGGCACTACCGGATGGACGGTCGGGACCCAGCAAGTTGTTCTCGGAACAACCCTTATCAATGGGATCCTGACTCCAAGCGACCCGACCATTGCCTCCAATTCAAACGGCGACGACACACCGCCCAACAGCTTTAGCTATTCGCATGAGCTCTCAACAGCGGAACACACCGAAGGAAGCAAATCTCTTCGTCTTTTCAACTCCGGCACCACGGGCTCAGGCTATGACGTCGTGCACGGCCCGTATGCGTTTTCAGATTCCTTCTCCGCTCTGACCGGAGATCTCTTCACGTTCGATTGGCGCGCAGTCAATGGCAGCGATGCCTTCGACGTCTTCGGCTACCTCATGAAGGCGGACGGAAGCGAGAATATTGTCGTCTTGGATGCCACGGGCGCGTCGGCCTCTGCCACCCAGCCCTGGACACAAGCCAGTGTCGTCGTCCCAAGCAGCGGCGAATGGTTCTTTGTCTTCGTCGCAGGAACTTATGATTTCACCGGCGGGCAAGCCGCCGGAGGCTCTCTCTACATCGACAATTTCCGCGTGGGGATCAGCGGGCTGACCGACGCGGTCGTTTCGGCGATCGCGGGCAATGTGAGCTACCGTGCGGACGATGAAGCGCCGACGGCACGGGCGCTGACGGTCTCGGTCACCGACGGCGCAGGCGATGTCGAGACAATCACAGCCTCGGTCGCGGTGGCCAACGTCAACGCCGTCCCGACCGGATCGGTGACCCTCGCGGGAACGCCGACCGAGGATCAAACCATCTCCATCGCCAACACGCTGAACGACGAGGATGGGATCGGATCAGGCTTCCAGTATCAATGGCAATCGCTCCGCGCGGATGGCACCTGGTCCGATATCACCGGCGCCACGGCCGCGACCTTCACCCCGGGCCAGGCGGAGGTCGGCCTGAGCGTCCGGGCCGTCGTGCGCTATGTGGACGGATATGGGACCCAGGAGCAGGTGACGACTGGGGCGTCGCTCCCGATCGCGAATGTGAATGACCTCCCGATCGGAGACGTCACCCTTCAAGGACGCGCCGCCCGAGGCCAGATCCTGGTCGCGCAGGAGGCCGTTACAGACGAAGACGGCCGATCCGAGTCCAGCTTTCATTGGCAGCGGCTTGGGGCCGACGGTGTGTGGCGGGATATTGATGGCGCGGTGGGGGCCACTTATCGCTTGGCATCTGCGGACGTCGGCTTCCGCGTACGCTCCGTCCTCGATTATGTTGACGGCCAAGGAACGGCGGAACGGGTTGCCAGCACAACGACGGATGTTGTGGTTGCGGCCAATTCCGTGCCTGTGGCCGCGTCCGATATGTTCACGCTGCCGGCAGGCCAGGACGCGATCCGTCTCGATCTCAAGGCCAATGACAGCGACGCCGATGGAGCCCCCCTGACCATCACCCAGATCAATGGTGAGGACCTGGCCCTCGGGCATCCGATCATCGTGTCGGGCGGGACGGTCGAACGCACTGCGGACGACCATTTGCTGTTCACGCCGTTTCTCACCCATAGCGGGACCGTCAGCTTCACCTACACCCTCAGCGACGCCATGGGCGGCTCCACGACCGGCCATGTGTCGGGCACTGTGGAACACGCCGGGGCGTGGCAGGACAGCGTGGGAAGCGCCATCACACAGGCCCAGGATGTTCTGGGGCTGGGCGATGCGCTGGACATCAACGCCCTGATCTATATTGCCTCGGTCGTGGCCCCCGGAGCGCTCGACACGAGAGCCATCGACCTCGCGACGCCCGGATATATTCGCATGCCGGGAACCGAGCTGACGCAAGCCGACCTCTCCCCGGACAGCGCCCAATTGCTCTCCACCCTCCTCACCCTTTGGCTCGCAC
>JASBUY010000361.1 GCA_030147645.1 Aquabacter sp.
CCCTGGTCCACCCAGCTATAGCCGAGATAGTTCAGCACGTGGGGCTGGTCGGGGAAGAGCTGAAGCGCCTTCTTCAGGTCGGCTTCGGCCGCGCTCCAATTCTTGCTGCGCTCGTTGCAGATGCCCCGGAAATAGAACAGCATCCAGCTGTTGCGCTGGGGCGAGGGAATGAGCGCGATGGCCTGTTCGTAGGTCTTGGCGCAGTCCGCGAACATCTTGCGGCCCCGCTCGATGCCGGCGAGCGCCACCAGCGCGTCGAGGTCCTTCGGGTCCTGCTTAATGAGCGCCTGGAGGTGCTTGCGCGCTTCCTCATATTGGTCGGTGGCGTCCAGGTTGACCGCCATCTGCACTTCGGCGTTGCGCTTCAAAGGCGAGGAGGCCGGCACCTTCTCATAGACGGCGATGGCCTGTTCGGGCTGCTTGAGCTGCTCATAGAGGTCCGCCAGCGTCAGGCCCGCCAGCGGGTGGTCGGGATAGAGCCAGAGCGCAAGCTGGAGATAGACGAGGGCCAGATCCTCGCCGCCCTGGCGCGCCAAGGCCGCGCCGAGGCCGTACAGCACTTCCGCCGCGCCTTCCTGGGGCGTCTTGATGAGGAGCGGCAGCGTCTTGCCCGCCTTCACCTCGGCGACATCCGCCTCGATCAACGGATGGCGGGGCAGCAGCTTCTCGAAATTCGCGAAGATTTCCAGCGCCGTCGCTGCTCCCGCATTGCGCGAGGCCCAGCGGCCATAGGCGTCCACGGCCCGAACGGAGGAGGGATCGATTTTCACCGCCGCTTCGAGCCGCTTGCCGGCCTCCTTCTTCTGCCCGGCGGCATCGAGGATGAGGCCCGCATTCAGATCCTTGAAGGCAAGATACCATTCCGGCCCCTGGAGCCGGTCCACCATTTCGATGCCGGCCTTGGTATTGCCGGAGCCCATCATGGTCCAGGCGGCCATGAGCGTCGCAGTCAGGTCGCCGATGGGCCCGCGCACCGACAGGGAGAGATTGGTGCGGGCGCGCTGATACTCGCTTTTCTTGATGGCGCGGGTTGCCAGAACCAGGCGCGCGATGCGGTGGGAGCGGTCCATCTTGACCAGCCGCTCCGCCAGCGGCACGGCATCGTCCACGTCGCCGGCGACCAGCATGGAGAAGAAGGCGCGCTCCAGCACCTCCTCATTGCGGGGGTCCATCTTCAGCAACGCGCGCAGATAGGCGACCGCCGCCTCCGAGTCCCGCTCGGTGCTGGCGACGCGCGCGGCGAGATAGGTGCCCGAGATGGTCGGGTCGATGATCGGCGGATAGTCCGCCCGGGCGGCGTGGGGCGCCGCCACGGCAAGGGCCGCGCTGAGGGCGGCGGCGAGGGCCAGTGGCGAGCGAGTGAGGAACGTCTTCACCGTGCGGAAATCCTGAAGGCGAGTGGCGATATGGCCTGTCCAAAGCAGCGCCTCTGCTCCCGACGAACCGCCGATGCGCCACCGGCTGTGAACGTTGCAGTGCAAACCCTGCCGGGTTGATCCGCGCGCGACCGGCGAAGCAGCCCCAAGACGGCATCAAGAAGGCGATACATGGCGGGAGGATGGCCGGTTTCCTGCCGCGCTGCAAGCTAAGGTGGGTGCGGCGCGGGCAGCGCCTTGCCCCGGCCTGCGCCAAGCGGCATAAGTGCAGGCATGCAAGAGCTTGTGGCCCGCGCGCCGGCCAAGGTCAATCTCACGCTGCGCGTGTTGCGCCGCCGCGAAGACGGGTTTCACGATCTCGCGAGCCTTGTCGCTTTCGCCGGCATCGGGGACCGTCTGTCCCTCACGCCCGGGTCCGAACTCAGCCTGTCGGTGGCCGGTCCCCGCGCCGAGGCGGCCGGGCCGGAGGGGGACAATCTGGTTCTGAAGGCGGCGCGCGCGCTCGCGGCGCAGGTGCCGGGTCTGAAGCTCGGCGCCTTTCATCTGGAAAAGCGCCTTCCGGTCGCGGCGGGCCTCGGGGGTGGATCGTCCGATGCGGCCGCCGCCTTGCGGCTGCTGGCGCGGCTGAACGCGCTGCCCGCCGATCATCCCGCTCTGTTCGCGGCGGCGCGGGCGACCGGCTCCGACGTTCCGGTCTGCCTCGATCCCCGCGCCCGCCTCATGGGCGGGGCCGGGGAGCGCCTGTCGGCACCCCTCAGCCTGCCGCCTCTCTTTGCGGTGCTGGTGAATTGCGGGGTCGCCGTGCCGACCGCGCCGGTCTTCAAGGGACTGAACCTTGCGCCGGGGCAGGCCTTGCCCGGCCCCGATCATCCCGGCCCGGACGATCCAGCTCCGTTTGCGCAGCGCCTCGCGCTGGAGCGCCTCCTGCCGACCCTTACCAATGACCTTGAGGCGCCCGCCATCCGCCTCGCCCCCGCCATCGGCGCGGCGAAGGCGGCGCTCGCGGCGCAGCCCGAGGCGCGGCTGGTGCGCATGTCCGGCTCGGGCGCAACCTTGTTCGCTTTGGTGGAGGATTGCCGGGCGGGCGGGCGGCTCGCGCGCCGGCTCGCCGCCGCCCATCCCGAATGGTGGGTGCGCCCCACGGTGCTGCGATGACCCTTGCCGCTTATCTCGTCGCCGCGCTCGCGGAGATCGCCGGCTGCTTCGCCTTCTGGCATGTGGTCCGCGCGGGGGGCTCCCCGCTCTGGCTCATCGCCGGCATGGTGAGCCTCGCGGTCTTCGCCGCCGCCTTGACGCAGGTGGAGGCGAGCGCCGCCGGCCGCGCCTTCGCGGCCTATGGCGGCATCTATATCGCCGCCTCGCTGGCCTGGATGTGGGCGGTGGAGGGGATGCGGCCCGACCGGTTCGATGCGATCGGAATGGCGGTGTGCCTCGCGGGCGCCGCCATCATCCTGTGGGCGCCGCGCGGCTAAATCGCTCGGCTGCCGCGCCTCAATGGGCGCGCGAAATGCAGAAATCCACCGCTTCGGTCAGCGCATCCTTGGCAGGGCCGGGGGCGAACAAAGCGAGCGCGTCCTTGGCGATGGCGCCGTAATGGCGCGCGCGCTCGATGGTGTCGGCGAGCGCACGATGCTTGGTGAGCAGCCCCACCGCATGGGCGAGATTCTCGTCGGAAGACTCCCCACCCTCCACGGCGCGCTTCCAGAAGGCGCGCTCTTCGGCATCGCCCCGGCGGAAGGCGAGCACGACGGGAAGGGTGATCTTTCCCTCGCGGAAATCGTCGCCCACATTCTTGCCGAGCTTGGCCTGGCTGCCGCCATAGTCGAGCGCGTCGTCCACCAGCTGGAAGGCGATGCCGAGATTCATGCCATAGCTGCGGCACGCGCTTTGCTCGCCCTTGGGCCGCTGGCCGAGCACGGCCCCGACCTCGCAGGCGGCGGCGAACAATTCGGCGGTCTTGCCGCGAATGACTGCGAGATAATCGTCCTCGGAGGTCTCGGTGTTCTTGGCGGCGGCGAGCTGCATCACCTCGCCCTCGGCGATGACGCAGGCGGCGGTGGAGAGAATGTCGAGACAGGTAAGCGAACCCACCTCCACCATCATCTTGAAGGCCTGGCCGAGCAGGAAGTCGCCCACCAGCACGCTTGCCTCGTTGCCCCAGAGCTTGCGCGCGGCGAGCTTGCCGCGCCGCATGTCGCTCTCGTCCACCACGTCGTCATGGAGCAGGGTGGCCGTGTGCATGAATTCGACCGAGGCCGCGAGCTTCACATGGCCCTCGCCCTGGTAGCCGCTGAGCGCGGCGCAGGCGAGGGTGAGCATGGGACGCAGCCTTTTGCCGCCGCCGGAAATGAGATGGTTCGCCACCTCGGGAATCATGGACACGTCCGAGCCCGTGCGCGCCAGAATGGTGGCGTTCACGCGGTCCATGTCCGCTTTCACGAGGCGGACCAGGGCCTCCAGGGAGGGCTCGTTGGGCTCGAACGGAAGGACGACGGCCAAGAAATGCTCCCGCTTGTCAGTCAGGCGGGCGCACCATAGGGAGGAGAACGGGTTTCGTGCAAGTCACGGCCGCGAAAGGATTGCGGCCCCGGGTGCGACGATCCGCCTCCGCTTCGAGCGGGCGGGGGCGCGCAAAGGAGAAGCGGCATGCGGGACATCGTGCGGACCAACGACATGGTGCTGATCTCGGCGGTGGAGGCGCTGCTGACATCGGC
>JASBUY010000365.1 GCA_030147645.1 Aquabacter sp.
CGAGCAGCAGGGACGAGAATTCGGTGGAGGCGCGCTTATAACCGGTCGTGCTGGAATTGGCGATGTTGTCTGAAATGGTCGACAGCTTATTGGACTGAGCGTTCATGCCGGAGACGCCGGTGCTCAGCATACCGTAAAGGCTCATGGAAATGCTCCTGAAACTCGGCGTCCCTCGCAGGGAGCGCGGCGAAAGTTAAAACCTATTAGCTTGCGCGAAACTTGGTTCTCAGGACTGCAGCGCAAGGGCGAGTTCGGCGAACGCATCTTTGCTGGGGGGCGCGTCCGTGGTCTGACGCAGGGCGTCGTAGATCTTGGGGGTCATGACCACGGCGCGGTCGAGGTCCGCGTCCGCGCCGGGGTGGTAGCCACCCATGAGGCGCAGGTCGCGCGTATCTTCGAAGCGGGCGATCATGGCTTTCAGGCGCCGCACCAGTTCGCGCTGGTCCGCCGTCCAGGCGAGATCGGCGAGGCGCGAGATGGAGGCGAGCACGTTGACGGCCGGGAAGCGGCCTTCATTGGCGATGGAGCGATCCAGCACGATATGCCCGTCGAGCGTGCCGCGAATGGCGTCTGCCACGGGATCGTTATGGTCGTCCCCGTCCACCAGAACCGAGAAGACGGCGGTGATGGCGCCCGCGCCCTCGAGGCCGGGACCGGCGCGCTCCAGCAACTTTGGCAAGGTCGAGAACACGCTCGGCGCATAGCCGCGGGCCACCGCGGGCTCGCCGGCCGCCAGCGCAACGTCGCGCGCGGCATGGGCATAGCGGGTCACGCTGTCCACAATGAGCAGAACGCTTTCGCCCCGGTCGCGGAAATATTCCGCCACCGAGAGGGCCGTCTGGGGCGCGAGGCGCCGCATCATGGGGCTTTCGTCGCTGGTGGCGACCACCACCACCGAGCGATGCCGGTTGGAGGCGAGGGGGCCTTCCAGGAATTCGCGCACTTCGCGGCCGCGCTCGCCCACGAGGCTGACCACGACCGTATCGAAGCCTTCGCACCGCGCCAGCATGGCGAGCGTGGTGGACTTGCCGACGCCCGAGCCCGCGAAAATGCCGACGCGCTGGCCCTTGCAGATGGGCGTGAAGAGATCGATCACCCGCACCCCGGTCTTCAGGGGGTGCTCCACGCGCCCGCGCCGCATGGCGGGCGGAGGCTCCACGTCCAGCGGCATGCGCGCTTCGCCGCGCAGCAGCGGGCCGAGATCATCCAGTGGCGCGCCGAGCGCGTTGATGACGCGTCCCTTCCAGGACGGGTCGGGGCTGACACTGAGCGCGCCGATGCGGCTCGCCAAGGCGCCGATGCCCACCGGCACACGTTCGTCGAAGGGCTTGATGGTGGCGCCGGCGGAATCGATGCGCACCACTTCGCCGATGGTGGTGCGATTGTCCTCATGGATGCCCACGCGGTCGCCGAGCCGGATATGGGAGGACAGGCCCGCCACCCGGATATGGGTGGGCGAGACCTCGGCCACCCGGCCGCTGACGCGCACCACCGGAATCTCCTCCCGCCCCGCGCTGACCGCGAGGCCAAGCCGGGCGAGGGCGTCGGCATCGGCCATCACGAGGACGGCCCAAGCGCGTTGATGGCTTCCTGGACCAGGTCTTCGCCGCGATCCACCGCCATGGCGGCGCTTTCAAACGTGCGTTGAACCATGATGAGCCGGGTCATTTCCTGGATCGGATCGACGTTCGATCCTTCCGAATAGCCCTGGCGCACGCCGCGATGGGTGAAATCGATCACCGGGTTCACGGGCGACTTCGGGATGATGGCGGAGTTGGAATAGCGCCCGGGGGGCTCGCCCGGCGCCATTTCGAACAGGCCGATACTTCCCACCGGCACGCCGCCCTGTGAGATGGAGCCGTCAGCGCCGATATGAACCTGGCCGCCATTGGGATCGAGCAGGATGGCCGTGCCGCCGGGATCGAGCACGCGCAGCCCGTCGATGGACTGCAACTCTCCATTGGCGGTGATCTGCATGCGCCCGTCGCGCGTCAGGACGCGACCGGCTGGGGAGTCGAGCGCAAGCCACACGTCGCCGCGCACCGCCACGTCGAGCGGGTTCCCCGTATGGGTCAAGGGACCGGCCTTGAGAGAGGTGAACATCACGCCTTCATTGGGGAAGGCGACGCCGTCCTTGCCCAGGCGCTCCACCATGGACTCGAACTTCACTTCCTCGGCCCGATAGCCGGGCGTGCTCATGTTGGACAGGTTGGTGGCGATGGTGGCCATGCGCCGCTCCATCGTCATCTGGCCGGCGAGCGCGAGATAAACGGGTGCGGTCATGTCAGCCCCCGATCTTCAGGTTCAGGATGGACATGGAGAGGTCAAGGCTCGTGGAATAGCCGTTGTCCTGAAACAGGGCGAGGACCGGGGACGTCGCCACGAAATTTTCCGCGTCGTACATCACCGTGAAGCGCTTGATGAGCTTGTCCACCTTGGCGGGATCCTGCAGATCCGCGATGTTCAGCTTTTTCTCGATATAAGCCGCCTGGATGTCCACACTGGCGTTGGACATCTCGGAAGGCATGCCGAACACCGTCTGCACCACTTTCAGCATGGCCGAGTCGGCGAGCAGCCCATAGGCGCTCTTCACGGTGGAGGCGGTGCGCTGGAAATAAAGCGCGAGGCGCACGCCCTCATTTTCATTGCCTTCGGTGACCTCAAGGGTCTGGCGGATATATTTGTCCACGACGGGCTGCTTCACTGCCGCAGCCTCGGTCGTCTTCGTGCCGTTCTTGGCGAAATTGAAGGTCTCGACGAATTTGACGAAGCGGTCGTCGTTGAGGCGGTTGGCGAACGATTTCTTGTCCTCGATGCCGCCTTCCAGAACCTTGCGCATATAGGCCTTGGCGAAGGCCATGTCCTCCAGCCCGAACGCCTTCATCGCATAGTTGAACACGCGCGTGTTGCCGATGAAGTCTTCGACGGTTTTGATGCTGGAGATAGTCTCCTGGTAATATTTGGTCTCGCGGGCGGTGACCGGCTCCTTCTGGGTCTGCTCCAGAGTGCGCGTGAGGTTCTTCGAAATCAGCGTGTAGGTCGAAAAGGTCGAATCCATCGCGGGTCGCTCGATCTGTGCAGGGACGATCGGCCGCCGGAGGGCGCCCGCTGAAAGAGTGCCGCCTCAAGCTTGCGCCAAGCCGACTCTCCGCCTCCGGCCTGAAGGGCCCAGCCGCGCCCGCCCGCCGACGCCAGCCTCGCGCAACCCTGATCCCTTAGACCGGCAAAACAGATCGGAGGGCCTCCCTTTGGGCGTCATCATCGGAATCATCGTCGGGATCGGGTCCTGCCTCGGCGGCTTCGTGGCCATGGGCGGTCATGTGGGCGTGATCTGGCAACCCTTTGAATATGTGATCATCCTGGGGATCGCGCTCGGCACCTTCATCATCGCCAACCCCATGTCCACCATCAAGGACACGGGCGTCGGCATCGCCCAGGCGGTGAGCGGCAAGGGGCCGAAGCGCAAGGATTTCCTTGCTCTTCTCGGCCTGCTCTATGCTTTGATGCGCGAGTTGCGCGCCAAGCCGCGCAATGAGGTCGAGCAGCACATCGACAATCCGCATGATTCAGCGATCTTTCAGAATTTCCCCACCATTCTGAAGGACAAGGAGCTCACCCAGTACATTTGCGACTATGCGCGGCTGATCGTGATCGGCAACGCCCGCTCCCACGAGATCGAGGCGCTGATGGAGCAGGAAATCGCGACGGTGAAGAAATACAAGACGAAGCCGGCGGGCGCGGTCTCCACCGTGGCCGAGGCGATGCCCGCGCTCGGCATCTGCGCGGCCGTGCTCGGCATTGTGAAAGCCATGGGCGCCATCGACCAGTCGCCGGAAATCCTCGGCCACTATATCGGCTCGGCGCTGATCGGCACCTTCATCGGCATCTTCTTTTCCTACGCGATCCTTTCCCCGCTCGCGGCCAAGATCAAGTTGGTCCGCGAAAAGCAGTGCCAGCCCTTCGTCATCGTCAAGCAGTCGCTGATCGCCTACATGAACGGCGCACTGCCGCAGATCGCGCTCGAGCACGGGCGCAAGACCATCTCCTCCGCCGAGCGCCCCACCATCGATGAGGTGGAAAGCGAGGCAATCTCCAATGCCCCTTCGGGCGGCGCCATGCAGCAGGCGGCATAAGCCATGAACGCGGCGGTTTCCCACCAGGACATCCGAGACATGCTGCTGGACGCGGCGGGCCTGTCGCTCGACAAGCTGCCGCTGCTCAACATCATCTTCGACCGCATGTCCACGTTCTGCGCCGACGCCCTGCGCCAGTAC
>JASBUY010000373.1 GCA_030147645.1 Aquabacter sp.
GAAGAGCAGCTCGTGGCCGAGGCAATGGGGCCGCGCGACAGCGGCTGACGGTATTTTTTAGCCGCACAACAAAAAGCTTGGCGCAATCCTTGCCTGATCGCATGCTCGCAAGAGCCGTGAGCGGGCGCGGGGTCCGTCAGAACCGGCAAGTCGCGTTTCAGGGGGGCGTTCTTATGACGATGGCATCCGACGACCTGTCTCCGGACGACAATATCGACGTCAACGCCTTCGATAAGAAAGCCTGGCTCGATTCCCACGACGATGGCCTGCACCAGGGCCTCGGTCGCCGGCAGGTGCAGATGATCGCCATTGGCGGGGCGATCGGCACCGGCCTGTTCCTCGGCGCGGGCAGCCGGCTGGAGCAAGCCGGCCCCTCACTCGCCATCGTCTATCTGGTGTGCGGTTTCTTCGCCTTCATGATCCTGCGGGCGCTGGGCGAACTGGTCATGCACCGGCCGAGCAGCGGCAGCTTCGTGTCCTATGCGCGCGAATTTATGGGCGAGCGAGCCTCCTATGTGGCCGGCTGGATGTACTTCCTGAACTGGGCCATGACCGGCATCGTCGATTGCACGGCGGTCGCGCTCTACATGCAATATTGGGGCACCTTCGCCGATGTGCCGCAATGGGTCTTCGCCTTCATCGCCATGTGCCTCGTGACGGCGCTGAACCTCATCAATGTCAAATATTTCGGCGAGATGGAATTCTGGTTCGCCCTCATCAAGGTGGCGGCGCTGACGCTGTTTTTGATCATCGGGACGCTGATCCTCGGCACCGGCCATCAGGTGGCGGGCCACCCCACCGGCTTCCACCTCATCACCGAGAATGGCGGCTTCTTCCCCCATGGCATTCTGCCCGCTTTGGTGCTGGTGCAGGGGGTGGTGTTCGCCTATGCGGGCATCGAGCTAATCGGCATCGCCTCGGGCGAATGCCAGGACGCCAAGACCGTGCTGCCGCGCGCCATCAATGGCGTCATCTGGCGCATCGCTCTGTTCTATGTGGGCTCGGTGGTGCTCCTCGTCTGCCTGTTGCCCTGGAGCCAGTACAGCGCCAAGGAGAGCCCGTTCGTCACCTTCTTCACGGCACTGGGCGTGCCCGGCATCGGCACGGTGATGAACATCGTCGTGCTGACCGCCGCCCTCTCCAGCCTGAATTCCGGGCTCTATTCCACGGGCCGCGTGCTGCGCTCCCTCGCCATGGGCGGCTCGGCGCCGCCGCTGCTCGCCAAGCTCAATTCCCATTCGGTGCCGTTCGCCGGCATCATGGTGACCGTTTCGATCTATGCGGTCGGCGTGGTTCTGAACTATCTCGTGCCCTCGCGCGTGTTCGAGATCGTGCTCAACATCGCCTCGCTGGGCATCATCTCCACCTGGGCCTTTATCCTGGTCTGCCAGATCAAGCTGAGGCAGGCCATCAACCGGGGCGAGGCGGCGCCGGTCACCTTCCGCATGCCGTTTGCGCCTTTCACCTCCTATCTCACCCTCGCGTTTCTCGCGGGCGTGCTGGTAATGATGGCGCTCGATTATCCCAACGGCACCTTCACCATCGCCTCCATTCCCATCCTCGCTTTCCTGCTGTGGGGCGGCTGGCACCTGCTGCGCAAGACCCATCCTATGACGCCAGTCGTGCCCTCCGTGGTGCTCACCCAGCGCATCCTCGAGGGCAAGCGCGACGGGGAGGGCTGAACGCGGCGGACGCGCCGGCGCGCATCAGGGCTGCGTGAGGGGCGGGGCACGGCCCCCGTCCCTCACTTGCCAGACGCGAAGGGCGCCTTATTGTCCCTGTGCACTTACGGGGAATCCCTCATGTCCGCCTTGTTCACGCCCTGGTCCTTGCGCGGTCTCACCCTGGACAACCGCATCGTCATCGCGCCCATGTGCCAATATTCGGCGCGCGACGGCATCGCCACCGACTGGCATCTGATGCATCTCGGCAATCTCGCCCAGTCGGGCGCCGGCCTGCTGATCCTGGAAGCGACGGCGGTGGAGCCGGAAGGGCGGATTTCCCCCTGGGATCTCGGCCTGTGGTCCGACGAGACGGAGAGCGCGCTCGCCGACGTGGTGCGGCGGATCCGGGCCTGGTCGCCCATGCCCATCGGCGTGCAGATCGCCCATGCGGGGCGCAAGGCCTCGGTGAATTATCCCTGGAAGGGGGGCGGCCAGATCGCGCCGGCGGACGGGGGATGGCTGCCGTCCGCGCCCTCGGCGCTTCCCTTCAATGAGAAGGACCCCGCCCCCCGCGCGCTCGATTCCGACGGGCTGGAGCGGGTGAAGGCGGCGTTCGTGGAGACCGCGCGGCGCGCCGCGCGGATCGGCCTCGACATGATCGAGATCCACGCCGCCCACGGCTATCTGCTGCACCAATTCCTCTCCCCCCTCTCCAACCAGCGCACTGATGCCTATGGCGGCGTGCTGGAAAACCGCATGCGCTTTCCGCTCGAAGTGTTCGAGGCGGTGCGCGCGGCGGTGCCCGAGACCATGCCGGTCTTCGTGCGCATCTCCGCCACAGACTGGGTGGAGGGCGGCTGGGACCTGGATCAGAGCGTGGTGTTCGCGACCGAACTCAAGGCGCGCGGCCTCGACGTGATCCATGTGTCGTCGGGCGGCCTCTCGCCGGCCCAGCAGATCACCATCGCGCCCGGCTATCAGGTGCCCTTCGCGGACCGCATCCGCGCTGAGACCGGGCTACCCACCCTCGCGGTCGGTCTCATCACCGAGCCGGCCCATGCGGAGGAGATCCTCACCTCCGGCAAGGCGGACGCCATCGCGCTCGCGCGCGGCATTTTGTACGATCCGCGCTGGCCGTGGCACGCCGCCGCAGCGCTGGGCGACAGCGTCCATGCGGCGAACCAGTATCTGCGCTGCCAGCCCTCGGGCCTCCGCCACCTGTTTAAATGAGCAAGCGCACATGAGCGGGGCGGCTTGCCGCCGCCGATGGGATGGGCAATATCCGGACATGCTCGCGCGTTCCGATTCCGTTCCGCATCCGATCCTGGCGCTGCGCGGTGCCGAGGTCCTGCTCGATCCTGCCGGCGGGCTGTTCTGGCCCGCCGAGGGGCTGCTCGCAGTGGCCGACCTGCATCTGGAAAAGGGCTCGGCCCTGGCGCGGCGGGGTCGCATGCTCCCGCCTTACGACACCGCCGACACGTTGACCCAACTGGAAGCCATGGTGACGCGCTGGCGACCCCGCACGCTGATCGCGCTCGGCGACAGCTTTCATGACGGAGGCGGCGCGGCGCGGCTGACCCACGAGGCCCATGGCCGCCTGCGCGCCTTGCAGGCTGGACGCTCCTTCATCTGGATCGCGGGCAATCACGATCCCGCCCCCTCGCCTCTGCTGGAGGGCGACTGGGCGGTGGAGGCACGCATCGGCCCGCTGGTGTTCCGCCACGAGCCGAGCGGGGACGCAGACCCCGGGGAAGTCGCGGGCCATCTTCATCCCGCCGCGCGGATCGCTGTGCGCGGGCGCACCATTCGCCGCCGCTGCTTCGCCACCGACGGCCAGCGCATGGTCCTGCCGGCCATCGGCGCCTATGCGGGCGGGCTCAATGTGCGCCATCCCGCGCTCGCCAGCCTGTTCCGGGGTGCCTATGAGGCGCATATGCTCGGGCGGGAGCGCACCTATCGGGTGACGGTGCGCGCCTGCATCATGGACTGAGAGACGAGAGCAGGCCTCGCTCAGGTCCAGCTGGAATCGTCGCCGCCGCCTGCATCCCAGCCGCCGTCATCGCTATTGTCATAGCCCGCATCCTGGACCGAGGCGTCCTGCGAGCCGTCATCGATGAAGCCGGCATCCTGGGCGGACGTGTCCTGTCCGCCCGCGCCCCAGGGATTTCCGCCGAGCGCGTCCTGCGCCTGCTGGCCGAGATCGCCGACCGCCTGCCCGGGGTCCAGAAGGGCCGCCTGCTCGGCGATGGGGCCGGTGCCGCCGGACATCATGTTGCGGATTCCATCATAAAGCAGCGCGCCACCGGCGACGCCCGCCGCGGTCGCGAGGGCGCCCTGCAGGAAGCCGCCGCCGCCAAAGCCGGAACGCGGCTGCGCCCAGGG
>JASBUY010000382.1 GCA_030147645.1 Aquabacter sp.
GAAGGCGGCGTGCGCATGGCCGAGACCGTGCGCTTCCTGGTGGATCGCGGAATCCCCGTCATGGGTCATGTGGGGCTGACGCCGCAGGCCATCAACACGCTCGGCTCCTTCAAGGCGCGCGGTCGCGACGAGGCGGAAGCCCGCATGATCCTGGAGGATGCCCGCGCCATTGCCGAGGCTGGAGCCTTCTCGATCGTCGTGGAGGCCGTGGCCGAGCCGGTGGCGCGCCAGATCACCCAGGACGTGGCACCGCCTACCATCGGGATCGGCGGAAGTCCGGCCTGCGACGGCCAGATCCTGGTCCTGGAGGATATGCTGGGCCTCGGCGCGCGGGTGCCGAAATTCGTGAAGAAATATGCCGAATTGGGGCCGGCCATCGAGGAAGCGGTGAGCCGCTACGCGGACGAAGTGCGCGCGCGCGTCTTCCCCGGTCCCGAACATACCTATGCGCCTAAGGCGCCCAAAGCTCCGTGAAGGCGGGGCCGGCGGGCCGTTTGCGCTTTTGCCTGTTGGTCCTGGAGGTTCTCGTCCCGGCATTGCTGCCGGTGGGCGCGCACGCGGCCGAGGAATGCTTCATCGTCACCGAATTGAAGAGCGCTCGGGTGGTGGCGAAGCAGGGTATCTGCGCCGCGCGCCACTCGCCGGTCGCGACCTTCGACATTCCCTTGGCGCTCATGGGTTTCGACACCGGCCTGCTGCGCAGCGAGCGGGAGCCGGTGCTCCAGCCGCCCCCTGGCGAAAAGCCCGATACCGGGCCGCTGACCCCACGCGGCTGGGCACAAGGCGAGGCCTCCTGGTTCGGCACGACGCTCGCGACCCAGATCGGCGCGGAGCGTCTCGCATCCTATTTGCGCGCTTTCGCCTACGGGAATGAAAACCTGTCCGGCGATCCCGGCGTTCCGGATGGCCTTGCCCGGGCCTGGCTCTCATCCTCGCTCGCCATTTCACCCCGCGAGCAGGTGGATTTCCTCCGCAAGATGCTGAATGGCGATCTCGCCGTCTCTCCCGACGCGGTGGGCCGCACTGAGACTCTTTTCCGGCAGGCGGAGACGCCGGCGGGTTATGAACTCTTCGGGACGGCGGGCACGGGATATCTGCGCCTGGCCGAAGCCGCGCTGGATCGCACCCGCCCCCTTGGCTGGTTCGTGGGATGGGCCGAGAAGGCGGGGAAGACCTTTGTCTTCGTCCGCTTCATGTCCCTCGACATTGCCATCGACGAGCCGCTGGGCGAGCGCGCGCGGCGTCAGACCCTCGGGGCGCTGGCGGCGGTTCTGGCGGCGCAGGAGCGTTGAACCCGGTCCATTTGCCACGATGAAGCCGCATGGATAGGTTAGCCGCCCTTTCGGGACGGCACGCGCCGTCCCGGCGGCGCGCTTTTTTCGGACCAAAGACCCAGGCCCAGCATGACCGACATTTTCCACGAAATCGAAGAGGATCTGCGCCGCGAGCGGTTCCGCCGGCTCTGGGACCGCTATGGTCTTTACCTGATCCTCCTCTGCGTCGCGGTCGTGGCCGCTGCGGGCGCCTGGAGCGGCTATCGCTACTGGACGCAGAAGCAATCGGAAGCCTCCGGCGCCCGCTTCGAGGCGGCGAGTGCGCTGATCTCCGATGGCAAGCCCAAAGAGGCGGAAGCCGCGCTGGACGCGCTCGCCAAGGACGGAACCGCCGGCTACCGGATGCTCGCGCGCTTCCGCGATGCGGGCCTGCTTGCGGCGAGCGACAGGGCGGCGGCGGTCGCGGCCTATGATGCGCTCTCCACCGATGCCTCCGTGGGCGCGATCGGGCAGGATGTTGCCCGCGTGCGCGCTGCACTCCTTCTGGTCGACAATGCGCCGCTGGCCGAGATGGTCCAGCGCATGCAGCCTCTCGCGGACGGCACCGGCCCAATGCGCCATTCGGCGCGCCAGATCCTGGCGCTGGCCCAGTTCAAGGCCGGCGACATGGCTGCCGCCAACAAGATCGCACGCTCCATCATGGAGGATCCCGAAACCCCTCCGGCGATCCGCAGCCAAGGCCAATTGATCCGCACCCTAACCGACGCGGCCGAGGCCGCGTCTGCGCCCTAGCTCAAGCCGACCGGGCGCCCCGAATGCGTCGGCCGGCAGCGTCTGACGGGATGATGGGAAAGCGTTCATTTCATGGAAACGCCGGAATGGTCTATCTCAAGATCCTGAAGCGTCTTCCGACCTGCGAACCGACTCCGCTTCGCCTTGAAGCGAAACAGCGACACACCGTGAGGCCCGCTATGTCCCGATCCCTCACCCACACCTTGCGCCTGTCTCTCGCGCTGAGCTGCGCGCTGGTTCTCGGCGGCTGCGAGACGCTGGAAAAGATCAATCCGTTCGGCGAGAAAGAGACACCCCTGGCAGGTGATCGCCGGCCGGTCTTTCCCGAGGGCGTGCCGGGCGTCTCCTACAGCGCGCCGGTGACCCAGCCGAGCAATGCCAATATCGCTGTGCCGGCCGGTGGAGTTCCCGCCGCGTCGACAGCGCCGTCCGGCTCCCGCAACTGACCTCTTTGAACGGGCGGAAGTCACATGTCCTTCACTCTGGCCATTGTGGGCCGCCCGAACGTGGGGAAGTCCACGCTCTTCAATCGGCTGGTGGGCAAGAAGCTCGCCTTGGTGGATGACCGCCCCGGCGTGACGCGCGATCGCCGCGAGGGCGACGGGCGGCTCGGCGACCTCGCCTTCCGTGTCGTGGACACGGCTGGCTTGGAGGAGGCCGATGCGGCCTCGCTCGAGGGGCGCATGCGCAGCCAGACCGAGGCCGCCATTGCGGACGCGGACGCCATTTTGTTCATGGTCGATGCCCGCGTCGGCCTCACACCGACGGATCGCGCCTTCGCCGGTCTGGTGCGGCGGGCGGGAAAGCCGGTCATCCTCGCTGCGAACAAGAGCGAGGGCCGCGTTGGCGAAGTGGGCGCCATGGAGGCCTATGAGCTCGGCCTCGGCGTGCCCCTGCCGGTTTCGGCCGAGCATGGAGAAGGGTTGAGCGAACTGTATGACGCGCTGCGCGAGGCGTTGCCGAAGCAGACGCGCAAGCGCTCCCAGGAGAGCGAAGAGGACGGCACCGCGACGGACCGGCCCATCAAGGTGGCGGTGCTCGGCCGCCCCAATGCGGGAAAGTCGACCCTCATCAATCGACTGTTGGGTGAGGATCGCCTGCTGACCGGGCCGGAAGCCGGCATCACTCGCGATTCCATTTCCGTCGAACTCTCCTGGCACGACCGCCGTTTCGACGTCGAGCGCACGTTCGAGATCTACGACACGGCCGGCCTGCGCAAGCGGGCGCGCATCGACGACAAGCTGGAAAAGCTTTCCGCCGCCGATGGACTGCGAGCGATGAAGTTCGCCGAGGTCGTCATCCTCCTGTTGGATGCCGAGCGCCCATTCGAGGAGCAGGATCTGCGTATCGCCGACCTCGTGGTGCGCGAGGGGCGCGCGCTTGTGATCGGCTATAACAAGTCCGACCTCGTGACTGACCCCAAGGTGCTCTCGCGCCTGCGCGAAGAGGCGGACCATTGGCTGCCGCAGGTGAAGGGCGTTCCCATCGTCCATCTCTCGGGGCTGACGGGGCGCGGCCTCGACAAGCTGCTGGAGGCGGTGGTGGAGGCGCACCGGGTGTGGAACATCCGCATCGCGACCAATCCTTTGAACCGCTTCCTCCAGGAGGCGACGGACAGCCATCCGCCGCCGGCGGTGTCCGGGCGTCGGGTGAAAATCCGCTATATGACGCAGGCCAAGGCCCGCCCGCCGAGCTTCGTCATTTTCTGCTCGCGCGCCGACGCCATTCCGGAAAGCTATCTGCGTTACATCGCGAACGGGCTCAGGGAGCGGTTCGGGCTGCCCGGCGTACCGCTGCGTTTTACCCTGCGCGAGAAGGACAATCCCTACGACCAGAAGGGAAGCTGAGGGTGCGGCTGGGCATCGGCATGGTGTTCGCGGGGGGGATTGCCCTGCTGGCGATGGGCTTTTCCGCCGCGCCGGTAGACTCGGCGGCAGCCCAAAGCGCCGCGCCGCCCGCCAAGGATTTGTTCGGGGCTGCGAGCGGACCCGCGCCGCTCGCGGCACGCTCCATCGGCTTTTATTCCAAAGGCTGCCTCGCGGGCGCGGAGGCCTTGCCTGTCAATGGCCCGCAGGCCGGCGGGGCGGGGCCGCTCTGGCAGGCAATGCGGCTGTCGCGCAACCGCAATTGGGGGCACCCCGCTCTGGTGGATTTCATCGAGCGGTTTGCCGCCCGTGTGCCTCAAGTGTCCAGCTGGCGCGGCATTCTGGTGGGCGACATGTCGCAGCCGCGCGGTGGGCCGATGCGCACCGGGCATGCGTCCCATCAGGTGGGGCTCGACGTGGACATTTGGCTGACCCCCAGCCCGGGACGGGAGATGACGCCTGCCGAGCGCGAGGCGCTTTCGGCCACCATGATGGTTCGGCCCGACCGTCTCGACGTGGATGAGAAGGTCTTCACGTCAGATCATGTGGCGGTGATCCGCGCCGCGGCGCTTGATCCCGGCGTGGAGCGCATCTTCGTCAACGCGGCCATCAAGAAGGCCTTGTGCCGCGCGGCCGGTCCCGATCGGGCCTGGCTTTCGGTGGTGCGGCCCTATTGGGGGCATGACGCGCACATGCATGTCCGCCTGTTCTGCCAGAAGGACAGTCCCGATTGCCGCCCGCAGGAGCCGCCGCCCGAGGGCGACGGGTGCGGCGCCGATCTCGCGTGGTGGTTCTCCGACGAGGTCCTGCATCCCAAACCCTCGCCAACGCCCACAAAGCCGAAGCCGCCTTTGACCTTGGCCGACCTGCCCTCGGCCTGCACGGCGGTTCTGGAGGCCCGGTGATGAGCCGTGCGCGCCTGTGGCTGTATGATACCGCCGGCATTTGCGCTCGATGGCGTGACCGGCTATCCAAGACCAATTCCAAACAAAAACGGCTCGGGGCGGCGAGCACGTTGGAAAGTGGTGCATGGGCCGTCTCGACCGGTACATCTTCCTGACGGCTGCGACCGCCTTCCTGGGCGTGACCGCAGTGCTGAGCGCCATGATCTGGTCGACCCAGGCCCTGCGTCAGCTGGATCTGGTGACGAGCCAGGGTCAGACGATTCTTGCGTTCGTCTCCATCACGAGCCTCACCCTGCCGACTCTCGTTCTGGTGATCGCGCCTGCCGCGCTGTTCATCGCCACCGCCTATACGCTCCTGAAACTGAACGGCGATTCGGAAATCGTCGTGATGGCGGCAGCTGGCATGAGCCATTGGCGCGTGCTGCGCCCGCTGATTCTTCTGGCGGTGCTCGCCTCACTGTTCGTGGAAGTGCTGGCCATCGACCTCGTGCCGGCAAGCCTGCGGAGCTTCCGTGATCAAGTCTCCCGCGTGCGGGCCGACGTGGTGTCTTTCGTCGCCCAGCCCGGACGCTTCGTGACCCTCTCGCCCGGTCTCGTCTTTCACATCCGCGAGCGCGCCAGCAATGGGGTGATGCGCGGCATCCTGATCGACGACGCGCGCGAGAAGGAAATATCCACCTATGTCGCGGACCGTGGGCAGATCGTGGAGACGCCGAAGGGCATATTCCTGGTGCTGGAAGACGGGTCCATTCATCGACGCACACCGGGCGCCGCCTCCAACGGCTCGGTTGTCAAATTCCAGCGCTATGCGTTCGGCCTCGATGGGCTGGCGCCCGGAGGACAGGGCGGCTCGGAGCTGCGCCCCAGCGAGCGTGAGTTCGATTATGTCCAGAACCCTCCGGCCAATGACGTCTATGTGCTGATCGGTCAGGCCGGCCGGTTCCGCGAGGAGGTGCATAAGCGTCTGTCCGCAGGGCTTTATCCGTTCGCCTTCTTCGCCGTGGCCGCCGCCGCTTTGGCGCGCCCGCGCACCACCAGGCAGGGGCGCACGCTGGCGCTTGCCGCCATCATTCCGGTGATGGTTGGCCTGCAGATCGCCTCCTTCGTCGTCGGCGGGCAGTTGCGCACCTCCGAGGCCGCCGTTCCGGTTGCCTATGCGCTGCCTATCGGCTGCATCGTCATCTGCGTGTTCGCGCTGCAGGGTTGGATCCGCATGGCCCCGCCCCAAGCGCTGGTGCGGATGGTGGATGCCATCTCCGCCCGCGTGAACCGGCTTACGGCGTCCTGACCCCATGATCGGACGCATTCTCGGCACCTATTTCGCGCGCCGCTTCTTCTCGGCCGTGGCCATGATCTTTCTGTCCTGCGTCTCGCTCATCATGCTCGTGGACTTCCTCGAGATGAGCCGCCGCACGGCCGACCGCGACGCGGTCACGACCGCCGATGTTGCGCTTCTGACCCTCTACCGCGCGCCCGCCTTCACCGAGCAATTGCTGCCTTTCGCGGTCCTGTTCGGCGGCATCTTCTCCTTCGTCATGCTCTCGCGCCGGCTGGAATTGGTGGTCGCGCGGGCGGTGGGTCTCTCCGCCTGGCAATTCACCTCGCCCGCCGTGATCGTGGCCTTCCTGATCGGCGTGTTCGCGACCTGCGTGTTCAATCCCGTTTCGGCAGACTTCAAGGAGCGGGCGAACCGGATGGAGGCCTGCGCCACGGCGCTGCGGGAGGGCGTGAGCTTCTCGCTGCACACCGACGCGGCGGT
>JASBUY010000386.1 GCA_030147645.1 Aquabacter sp.
GGGCGGGTCAAAAGCAGTGTCATCGAACCCCGGAGGGGGCAGCGGCGCACCAAAGCGCGCGCCGTCGTCGCCGAACGGCAAGCCCGGCTCGTCGGTCCAGGGTTCCAGCGGCGCTGGGTCCTGCCGGGCCGGGCGGGCGTCGCGGGCGCGGGGCGCCCGGGGGCCGGGTGTCTGCGGCTCGTCCCGCGCGTCCCGCCTCTCGGGCCGCGCCTCGCCGGGCAATCTCCCGCCCGCGTCGGAGGGGCCGAACAGCCCATCTTGATCCAAGGAAGGCTCGCGATCGAACAGCGGTTGTGAGTCCGACAGGAATTCGGCCTCCCGCCTGGGCTCGCGCCGTCGCGGCAGAAGCCCTCCCAGCAGGCCACGACCGGAGCCGGACGCCGCAGGCTTTGCCTGGGGCGGCGCCGGCGGAGGCGCACGCAAATCCTCGGGCGTCCGCCCATCCAAAAGATCGGCGCCCACCGCCTGAACCGTTCGGGTGCCCTGGTCCTTCAAGACCTTCTGCACCCCTTTGATGGTGTAGCCTTCGGTGTAAAGCAGGTGGCGGATGGCCCGCAGCAGGTCCACATCCTCGGGGCGATAGAAGCGCCGCCCTCCGGCCCGCTTCACCGGGCGGATTTCAGGAAATTTGGTTTCCCAGAACCGCAGCACGTGCTGGGGAAGGTCGAGATGGTCCGCCACCTCGCTGATGGTGCGGAAGGCGTCGGGCGACTTGTCCGAGGGCCGTTCTGCCACGTTGTGCCTGTCCCGATCAGACCGAGGGCGCCAAGACCCTCATCCAGGCAGAAAACCGGTTGCCCGCATAGCGGTCCGCCGGGCCGTTCTTGCCCCATCCACACGATGAAAACCGCCACGAAACGCCAGCCTCATGGGACGGCATATTCCAGGCGAGGCGACGGGATCAATCCTCGTCGCTGTCTCCACCTGTGCGCCCGTTTATGCGATTCTTCAAGATGCTGGAGGGCTTGAACACCATGACGCGGCGGGGTGCGATGGGCACCTCCTCGCCGGTCTTCGGGTTGCGTCCGACGCGCTGCCCCTTGTCGCGCACCACGAAGGAGCCGAAGGAGGACAGCTTCACCGTCTCACCCCGCGCGAGGCAATCAGCGATTTCGCCCAAAACGGCTTCCACAAGCTGGGCGGATTCCGTGCGGGATAGCCCTACCTGCTGGTAGACGGCTTCGCACAAATCGGCTCGCGTGACGGTCTTCCCAGCCATGTGTCTCCCCGGCCCCACGAGAGATCGAGTTCAGCTCGCGAACGTACCCATGTCGGACGAGACAGGTCAATGCGGTTAATGACTTATTACCACCTGACCAGTGCCGAAGCCCACGTGAATCCGCCCCCCATCGCTTCCAGCAGAACCAGATCCCCATCCTGGATTCGACCGTCTTTGCGCGCCACGTCGAGCGCCAACTTAATATAAGCGGCGGAGGTATTACCGTGTCGATCCACGGTTGTCACTACTTTCCCGGGCGCAATTTGCAACTTCTGAGCGCTCGCATCAATGATGCGGCGGTTCGCCTGGTGGGGAACGAACCATTGAATGGTGTCCGCGCTCTCCCCCGTGGCCGCGAAAGCATCCTCGATCACGTCGGTGATCATGCCCACGGCATGGCGGAAAACCTCGCGGCCTTCCATGCGCAGATGCCCGACGGTCTGGGTCGAGGACGGCCCGCCATCCACATATAATTTTGTGCGGTGGCGCCCGTCGGTGCGGAGATGGCTGGTGATGACGCCGCGGGCGCCCGCCGCCTCCGCCGCAACACCCTCCAGCACAACCGCCCCGGCGCCGTCGCCGAACAGCACGCAGGTGCCCCGGTCGGTCCAGTCGAGAATGCGCGAGAAGGTCTCGGCGCCGATCACCAAGGCGCGCTTGAACATGCCGGTGCGCAGATGCGCATCGGCCGTGGACAAGGCGAAGACGAAGCCCGAACACACCGCCTGAAGATCGAAGGCCGCGCCGTGGGTGATGCCCAGTTCCGCCTGGATGGTGGCGGCGGTCGCGGGAAAGGTCTGGTCGGGCGTTGAGGTGGCGAGCACGATGAGATCGATGTCGCTCGCCTCAAGTCCGGCATCTGCCAGGGCGCTGCGCGCCGCGCGCACCCCGAGGTCCGAGGTCATCTGGCCGTCGGCCGCGATATGGCGCTCGCGAATGCCCGTGCGCTGCACGATCCATTCGTCGGACGTGTCCACCTCCGCCGCAAGATCGGCATTGGTGACGAGCCTCTCGGGAAGATAGGATCCCACTCCCCGGACAACGGACCTGATAACGCTCACGATTGACCTTCCGCCTCAGCGGCCTCCACCGGCGCCGCAACGGCCTTGGCCGGTCGGCTGAGGAGGCTTTTCTCAATCCGCGTCAGCAATTGATGACGCACCATGTCGTAGGCCAGATCGACCGCCGCCGCGAAGCCCTCGGCGTCGGCGCCGCCATGGCTTTTGATGACGACCCCGTTCAGGCCCAAAAACACCCCGCCATTGGAACGGCGCGGGTCCATCTTCTCACGCAACATCTGGAACGCATCGCGCGCCAGCAGGTAGCCGAGCCGCGCGCGCCAGGTGCGCGCCATGGCGGCGCGCAGATAGGTCGCGATCTGCTTGGCGGTGCCTTCTGCGGTCTTCAGGGCAATGTTGCCGGAGAAGCCCTCCACAACGACCACATCCACGGTGCCCGCCCCGATGTCGTTGCCCTCGACGAAGCCGTGATAGCGCATGTCGGAGTGGCTGTCTTCCTTAAGGAGACGTCCGGCCTCCTTCACCTCTTCAACGCCCTTGACCTCCTCGACGCCCACATTGAGCAGGCCGACCGAGGGCTGGGGGATATCGAAGATGGTGCGCGCCATGGCCGCACCCATGATGGCCATTTCAACCAAGCTCTGGGCCGTGGCGCCGATGGAAGCGCCCATGTCGAGGACGATGCTCTCGCCCTTCAGCGTCGGCCAGATGGCAGCGATGGCCGGCCGGCCGATTCCCGGCATGGTGCGCAGATTGACCTTCGCCATGGCCATGAGCGCGCCGGTATTCCCGGCGGAGACGGCGGCGTCCGCCTGATGCTGCTTCACCGCGTCGATGCAGCGCCACATGCTGGACTTGTAGCGGCCGGCGCGCAGCGCCTGGCTCGGCTTGTCGTCCATGCCCACCACCACGTCCGTGTGGATGATGCGGGACGCCTTTGCGAGATCGGGAAAGGCGGCGAGCACGGCCTTGAGGCGGGACTCATCGCCAAACAGAATGAATTCCGTGTCCGGATGCCGCGCCCGCGAAATGGACACGCCCTTGAGCACGACCTCTGGGCCATGGTCCCCGCCCATGGCGTCGATGGATATGCGGACGGGTACGCTCATTCGGCAGTGGTTCCGGTTGCTTCGCTTCGGCGGCCCTCGGGCGCGCGGCGGGACAATAGCGCCTCGCGGGCCGGCCGCAACTCCACCCCTGCCAGATCAGTCCTTGGTCTTCAATTTGGCGAGCGCAGCGAAGGGCGAAGCGCCCTCCCCGTCTTCATTTGCCGGCTCAAACACTTCGCCCGGGCGACGCGGATAGGGATCGACGCCGAGCGCGAGGAACTCGCAGACCAGGGCGCCGATATCGATCGTGCCGTCCACGATCTCGTCCGGGGGATCGATTTCCGGGTCCGATTCTTCGTCCGGCTCTGCGGGCGTTTCGCTCGGAGGAACGAAGCGCACATCCACCTCTTCGCAGACCTCGGTGTCGAATTCCTCCAGCGAGACAACGGAAACCTGACGCACCTCCGCCAGCACCCGGCCCGTGACGCTCGCCCCGTCCCCGCTGGTGGGCACCACCTTTATTTCCGCCGACAGCGCATGAATCGCCACGACGCCCACATGGCGGGCGAGGCGCTCCAAGGTGCGCGCGTCCGGCTCGATGCGAAAGAACCGGCCGTCCGGCGGCACTTCGGCGATCCGCACATAGTGGGAATAAATTGGCGTGGGTGTTTCCTCAGACATGGTCGGGAGTCTCGCATATGGCGGGGTCCGGGAACACCGCCTCGCCGGACAAAATCGTCGAAACCGATGTCGCAGCCAGCCGATCCGCAGCCGCGCGCACATAGGCTGCAAGGCGCAGGGCGGTCGGGTGCGCGGGGTCGGCTTCCAGGACATTTCGGGCGAGCGCGGTGGCGAGCCCTCCGTTCTTGTTCTCGAGTGCGGCATCATAGGCCGCCGTGCGGCCGTAAAAGGCTTGTCCGATCTTCTTCATGCGCTTGGGAACGGACAGATCGCCGATTCCCATTTCCCGCAGCGTGCGGTCCATATCGTCTAAGAAGAGATCAAAAAGCTCTTGCGAGGCTGTCTTCGCGGGCCCGCTTTCGCCCTTGAGGCGGTGGCAGACGAGAAAAGTATGCAGAAGGAGCAGCTCGAAGCGCCCTTCGACGGTATCCGGCACGCCAAAGTCGGTATAGAAGGCCGGACGCCGCGCCTGCGCCACGATCGCGCCATACAGGCGCTTGATGGTGGGATGCGGCTGGTTTCGGCGAAACAGGCTGAACATCTTTTCTTGGCGTTTTTCAGATTGGCTGCGGCCGCAGGGTCGCGACACTGCAACCCTCAAGCGGGGTAACCCGCCTGGGGCGCGCATGCAAGCGGAGCCGGCCGGCTCGCGCGGTGAAGACGAGGATTAAGGCGTGGTGTCTTCGGAAACTGGAACCCTGGCCGGACGCGGCCGCTTGGCAGTCTGCACGCTCCTGCTGGCGGGAACGCTCGCCGGGTGCGGCTCGGGCAACGGCATTCAGTTGGTCGGCGGCTCGGGCACGTCGCTGAGCGGCGTGGTGCGCACCTATCAGCGCGGCTATGTGCTGAGCGAGGGCGCCCTCGACCAGGTTCCGGTGGGATCGAGCCAGGAGCAGGTTCTGCTCGTGCTCGGCACCCCCTCCACCGTCGCGACGGTGAATGGCGACGTCTTCTATTATATCTCCCAGACTGAGACCAAGGTCGCCTTC
>JASBUY010000401.1 GCA_030147645.1 Aquabacter sp.
GGGGAATGCCCCAGCCCAAGGCGAGGTTGGACAGGCCGACGACGATCAGGGGGAGAATGGCGATGAGCGGGTGGATCGCCTTCTCATCCGCTTGGAGGGACGGCTCGTTCGCATGCCCTTCGCCATAGCCCTCCCCGGAACGTGCGGCCTGCCGACGCCTGAAATCCAAATAGGCCACGCCTGCGACCAGCATGAAGGCGGCACCGACGAGGCCCAGAATGGGCGCTGCATACGCCGTCGTGTGGAAGAAGGTGGTGGGGATGATGTTCTGGATCTGCGGGGTGCCGGGCAGAGTATCCATGGTGAAGGAAAAGGCCCCGAGCGCCACGGTCGCCGGAAGCAGGCGCTTAGGAATACCCACTTGGCGGAACAATTCCGCGCCGAACGGATAAACCGCGAAAACCACCACGAAGAGCGAGACGCCGCCATAGGTAAGCACCGCGCCCACCAGCACCACTGCGAGGATCGCCTGGCTCGGCCCGAGCACGCGGATGATGGCGGAGACGATGGCGCGGGAAAATCCAGACAGCTCGATGACCTTTCCGAACACAGCGCCGAGCAGGAACAGGGGGAAGTAGAGCTTGAGGAAGCCCACCATCTTGTCCATGAACAGGCCCGTATAGAAAACGGGCACCGCGCTGGGATCGGTCAGCAGCACGGCGCCGAGGGCGGCCACCGGCGCGAACAGGATGACGGAAAAGCCGCGATACGCGACGAACATCAGGAAGGCGAGTGCGCCAAGGCAAATGAGAAAACTCATGATCACGTCCTGAAAGAGGAACCTGAGGTTCTGATCCGGCTGTCCCAAGAACGCCGGTGGGCGGTCTTTGGCACCCGCTCGCACCGCCATATCCGGCCACCAGCCGGGCACCTGTCTAGAGCAGAGCGCTCCGCGATGGCACCGAAAAGGTGGGGCGCCGATACCTACAAAGGTTTAGGGGGCTCGCCACCGGCAGAAGGCTTTGGGAATGCAAGCGCCAGGAACCGAGGGAGGGCAACGGCAATGAGTGGGGTGAGCAGAGCCTGCGCCACCACGACCACGACCAGCCCACCGATAATCCCCACCAGCCGCTCAATGGCCGGGAGAATGTCCGGGGAGGGGGCAAGGCCCTGGACCATGGACATGATGACAGCGATTCCCGCCTGATGGCCGCTATAGGCTGCATCCCCGCTCCCGTGCTTCACATGGCAGGAGACGTAGAGACCGAGAAAGAGCAGCGCGATCCAGGGCACGAACGCATCGCCGACATAACGCATGCAGACCAAGCCATAGGCCCCTCCCACGACGCAGCCCGCCACGCGGTTCAGCGCCGCCCAGGCGGGCTCGCGCCGCATCATGACGAGGATCACGAAAGCGGTGACCGGTGTCTGGCCGAGGCCCGGCAATTGCAGGCTCTCCCAGATTTCTGGGATCAGCGCGATGGCGATACCCCCGGTGAGGGCGGTGACGAGAAGGCCCTGGTCAATCGGGTGGCCAAACAGGCCGGGCTTCGGTGCTGTCGGGGCTGCGATGGTGCGGGGCGCCAGAAGTGCGTCGACGCCAAAAGCCACAGCGACGCCCACGATGATTTCCAGCGCCCGGTAGACGGCAATGGTGAGGGCGGACTCCGGTGCGCTCATGGACCCGAACATCACAAGGATAACGGTGATCGCCCCGAGGAGAGCGGCATAGCCGTGCTGGGTCCGCTCCAGCGCATAGATTCCGAAGGCCGTCGCGCCGCCGCAGATCAGCTGAAAGACCAGATGATCCGCGACGAAATGGGCCCCGAAATAGCCGACTGCTGCTCCCGCAAGCGTACCGAGGATACGGTCCACAGAGCGCGCGAAGGATGCGTGGACGTCCTTCTGGATAATGGCCAGCCCGGTGATGCCAGCCCAATAGGGGTTGTCTAGATGCAACGCCATTGCAAGGAGGACGGCGAGCACGCAGGACAAAGCCGTGCGGAAGGCAAGCCCCGCCGTCGGCCCTGAGACAGACAGGACGCCGATTTCGCGCCGAAGTGCGCTCCCTAGCCGCACATGATATCGCGCTCGGCTCACGGGAAGAGCAGGACTCGCGCGTCCGCCCCCATGAAGAGCGGCAATCCCTCGGGGCGGGGATCGAGAACCAAGGTCACGGGCATTCGGCGTGCGAGGCGGATCCAGTCCGTCGTGGGCGCCACATAAGGCAGCAGGCGCCCCGCCTCCTGCTGGCGCGAGATGCCCCGGCCAACACCAACAACCCGTGCCGGAAACAGCTGCCAGGGGTGGCTGTCGAGCCAGACCCAGGCTCGCATCCCGATCTTCAGGTCTGACGCGACATATTCCTTGAAGTTGGCCACCACCCGCCATTGTGTATCGTCGACGATGCCGAGCAGGGGAACCCCCGCGCTCGCATAGGCCCCGGGTCGCAAGGAGAGGTTGGTCACATAGCCGTCCACTGGGGCGGTCACCCGCGTGCGGGAGAGATTGTACTTGGCGATGGCGAGCTGCGCCTTGGTGATGTCCACTTCCGCCTCTGCGGAAGCCACTTCGCCTGCATTGACGCGGAGCTGGGCTTTTGCCTGCTCCAGCTTGTCTATGGCGCTTTGGCGCTGGTCCGTGGTGCGGTCCATCATTTCCTGGGAAATGGTCTGGTCCTTCACCAGGGCGGCGATCCGGTCGTATTCCTGCTGGGCCAGGGTCAACGCCGACTGAGCGGCGTCGAGATTTGCCTGAAGCACGGCGGCGTTGTCCTGCCGCACCTTGGCGGCCGCGAGGGCGCTTTCCACCTGCCGCTGCTTGAGCTCCACATCGAGTTGGAACGGCTCGGTGTCGATGACGGCGAGGGGCGTTCCAACCGAGACATATTGGTCATCCTTTACGTCGACGCCGCGCACGATCCCGGAAACTTCAGGCGCTACCTCGACAAAGTCGGAGCGCACATAAGCATCTTCGGTATAGGCGATGAATAAGCCCGGTACGAAGTAAAGAACGACCGCAAGGGCGACCACGATCGCAACAATGCGCGCAAAGCGGGTGTCCGAGCGTGCGGGCGTCGCAGCGCCCGTCTCTGATGTAGGAGGTGTCGACACGCCTGATGGTCCCGCACGCCATTGAAGCTGTTCGCCTTATAGCGTGCGACACACGGCGCGCCCACCGTCGCCTCTGGCGAGAGCGTAAAGTCTTTCCTATGGCAAAGCTCAGGATTACGCCTGTATCTACTGCGCGTCCGCAATCACTGGCACCCCGAATGTCACGGTCGGCACGAAGCCACCGAAGATCATCCGCTTTCCGTCAAAGGGCACGTTGGCCATGTCCATATCCATGCGCGGATCTTCCATCACCTTCTTGTTGATCTCGTCGCGCGCTGCCCGGGAACGGTAAAGAATCCAGGACAGGACCACGATTTCGTCCGCCTCCGCCTTTACGGCTAAAGGAAATGACGTGAGCTTTCCCTCCGGCACATCGTCCGCCAGACATTCCACATAGCCAAGCGCGCCATGGGACATCCAGACCTCTCCAGCCGTGGTGGCAAGCGCGCGGTAGGCTTCGAGATTGGCCTTGGGGACCGCAAGGACGAAACCGTCGACATAAAACATCACCGTCTCCTGGCTTGGGTTCGGTCCAGAGGACGACGGCGCTGCGCCACTGCCGACATTGGGCTGTAGATTTCGCATCACCCTTGTGATCGGTCCTGCCCGTCGTTTCTACGCCTTGAAGGCGTCAGCGCCTCACCCTACGTCAAGGGTGAGCGATCCGCTCTGAACTGGAGATGAAGATGGCGAATCCCGCTGCCGGCATGCCGTGCCCCGTATGCAAGGTGCCGCTGGTCATGAGCGAGCGTCAGGGTGTCGAGATTGATTACTGCCCTCAATGCCGGGGCATCTGGCTGGACCG
>JASBUY010000403.1 GCA_030147645.1 Aquabacter sp.
GCGGTGGCGCTGGAGGCGGTCGAAGCCTCTGTTGCGGCGGCAGCGGAATGACGGGTCCCGCGCGCGGCGCAGAATGTCAGCGCGCGGCGCCGAATTTGATCCAGATCAAAGCCGCCGCGCCAAGCTGGACTTTTTCTAAGGTTTCAGCCGAAAGGCCACAGAGTTCCGCCGCAGCGACGAGGCATCGTCCGGCCGGGACCATAAGCTTAGGGAAAGCTGCTGAAGGAGGGCGCGCAGACTGGCCGCAAACGGCGCAGGAGCATGCCCATGAGCGACTTCTACCAGGTCCGCGTCCCGCGTGCGTCACGTCCCGCTTCCGCTTCCCCCCTCCGCGCTCCCGCCGCCCCGCGCGAGCGGACGGAGCGCGAGATACCGCTCTGCGACCCCTATTTCGCCTTGGAGGCGCTCGGCGAAGCGGACGCGGTAATGGCGGACGCCTTACGCCACGCGGAACCTGCCGCGTCGGCCGGCGGAGCATATGCCGTGTCCGGTGAACCCTCCGACGCGCCGGACCAACCCACGCCCCGCAGCGACGCGCTCCTGCCGAGTGCAGCCGGAGCGCCGGAGGGCGCCCCCCGCCCGGCCGTGCGGGGCACCTCGCCCGATGTGGCGCTCATCGGCATCTATGAAATCTCGAAGATCCTCGCCTCCGCGCGGCGCCTCGAGATCACCCTGGCGAATGTGGTGAACGTGCTCTCCTCCATGCTCCAGATGCGCCACGGCATGATCGTCATCCTGGATGCGGAGGGTGAGCCCGACATGGTGGCGACCACCGGCTGGACGCCGCAGATCGCCTCCCAGATCCGCGCCCGCGTTCCCCAGAAGGCGATCGACCAGATCGTCGCCACCGCGACCCCCCTGGTGGTGCAGGACGTGGGCGCCGACCCGCTGTTCGACGGGCATATTGACCTGTTCGAGCCGGTGGAGCGGGCGAAAATGTCCTTCATCGGGGTGCCGGTGAAGGCGGACACCCGCGTCATCGGCACCTTATCCATCGACCGCATCTGGGACGGCAGCGCGCGCTTCCGGTTCGACGACGATGTCCGGTTCCTGACCATGGTGGCCAATCTTGTCGGCCAGACCGTGCGCCTGCACGACCTGGTGGCACGCGACCGGGACCGGCTGATCGCCGAGACCCACCGGCTGGAGAAGGCCCTGACCGAGGAAGCGGGCAGCGAGCCCCAGAGCGCGGTGGGCATCCTCGGCGACAGTCTTCCCGTCAAGCGCCTGGTGGCGACGGCGCGCATCGTCGCGCGGTCCAATTCGACCGTTCTGCTGCGCGGCGAGAGCGGCACGGGCAAGGAATTGTTCGCGCGCGCCATCCACGAACTCTCGCCCCGCGTGGACAAGCCCTTCATCCGCGTGAATTGCGCAGCGCTGCCCGAGGCGGTGCTGGAATCCGAACTGTTCGGCCATGAGAAGGGCGCCTTCACCGGTGCTCTCAACATGCGCCAGGGCCGTTTCGAACTCGCCCATGGCGGAACGCTGTTCCTGGACGAAATCGGCGAGATTTCCCCCGCCTTCCAGGCCAAGCTCTTGCGGGTACTGCAAGAAGGCGAATTCGAGCGGGTGGGGGGAAACAAGACGCTGAAGGTGGATGTCCGCCTCGTTTGCGCCACCAACAAGGATCTGGAACAGGCGGTGGCGAAGGGGGAATTCCGCGCCGATCTCTATTATCGCATCAACGTGGTGCCCCTCATCCTGCCGCCGCTGCGCGAGCGGCCCGGCGACATCGAGACCCTGGCCCGCGCCTTCCTCGATCGCTTCAACCGGGAGAACAAGCGCCGGCTGGCTTTGTCGCCCTCCGCCATCGGCGTTCTGATGCGCTGCTATTTCCCGGGCAATGTGCGGGAGCTGGAAAACTGCGTGCGGCGCACCGCGACTCTGGCGCGGGACACCACCATCGGCGCCCATGATTTTGCCTGCGACAGCGGGCAATGCCTGTCCGCCATTCTCTGGAAGGGCAGCGCCCCCAAGGCGCCCCCGCCCGCCCCCATGCCGCTGGCGAACCCGATCCCGGTGCCGCTCGCTCCGTTGCCCGCCGTGCCCCAGCGCGACACCGCTGCCACTCCGGAAGAGGCCGCCCTTCCGGCCAATTGTCCCGGCACCAGTTCGTGCCCGGCGTTCGGCCCGCGCCTCACCGAGAAGGAGCAGCTGCTGAACGCCATGGAGCGCGCCGGCTGGGTGCAGGCCAAGGCCGCCCGCATGCTCAACCTCACGCCCCGCCAGATCGGCTACGCGCTGCGCAAGCATGGCATCGACATCAAGCGCTTCTGAACCGGACGCGCCTGTCGCGGATGCGACAGGACCCGACAGGCGTGTCGTGGAGCCGTTCCAACAAAAATAACAAACCATTGATTTTTAATGGAAAAAATACTGGCACGCCGCTTGCGAGGATGAGGTCGGATCAATTTTCGGGAGACCGCCATGGCCGCCGCGATGTTTTCCCTGGACAGCCTCCTCGCCTCGCCCGTCTCCGCCGAGGAGATGCGCGCCAAGCTGGAGGGCGGCGGATGCTCCTCCTCCGCCTGCGGCTCGTCCGCCAAGCCCGAGGACGTGCCCCAGGATGTCTGGGACAAGATCAAGGACCACCCCTGTTATTCGGAAGAGGCGCACCATTACTTCGCGCGCATGCATGTGGCTGTGGCGCCGGCGTGCAACATCCAGTGCAATTACTGCAATCGCAAATATGACTGCGCCAATGAAAGCCGCCCCGGCGTCGTCTCGGAGAAGCTGACCCCCGACCAGGCCATGCGCAAGGTCATCACGGTCGCGAACGAGGTCCCCCAGCTCTCGGTGCTCGGAATCGCCGGCCCCGGCGACAGTTGCTACGACTGGAAGAAGACCAAGGCGACCTTCGAGGCGGTTGCGAAGGAAATCCCCGACATAAAGCTCTGCCTGTCCACCAATGGCCTCGCTTTGCCGGACCATGTGGATGAAATCGCCGAGATGAATGTCGACCACGTCACGGTGACCATCAACATGGTGGACCCGGAGATTGGCACGAAGATCTATCCTTGGATCTTCCACAATCATAAGCGCTACACCGGCTACGAGGCCGCGAAGATCCTGCACGAGCGACAGATGCTCAGCCTCGAATTGCTGCGCGCGCGGGGCATTCTCGTGAAGGTGAATTCGGTCATGATCCCCGGGATCAATGACGATCACCTGGTCGAAGTGAACAAGTGGGTGAAGGAGCGCGGCGCCTTCCTTCACAATGTCATGCCGCTCATTTCCGCCGCCGAGCACGGCACCCATTTCGGCCTCACCGGACAGCGCGGCCCCACCGCCATGGAGCTGAAGGCACTCCAGGACAAGCTGGACGGCGGCGCCAAGCTGATGCGCCATTGCCGGCAATGCCGCGCCGACGCGGTGGGGCTTCTGGGCGAGGACCGGGGCCAGGAATTCACGCTGGATCAACTGCCGGAGGAGGTCGCCTACGACCCGGCAAAGCGCGCCGCCTATCGCGAGGTGGTGGCCCATGAGCGCGGTGATCACGTGGCCAAGAAGCAGGAAGTGGAAAGCGAGATCCGCGCCCTCGGTGCGGCGGGCAAGCTGCTGGTGGCCGTCGCCACCAAGGGCGGCGGCCGGGTGAACGAACATTTCGGCCACGCCAAGGAATTCCAGGTCTATGAGGCGAGCCCCACCGGCATCGTCTTTGTCGGCCACCGCAAGGTGGACGCCTATTGCATGGGCGGCTTCGGCGAGGATGCAACCCTCGACAGCGTCATCGCCGCGCTGGAGGGCATCGAGGTGGTGCTCTGCGCCAAGATCGGCGACTGCCCGAAGGACAGCCTGAAGGCGGCCGGCATCCGCGCCAGCGACCAATATGCCCTCGACTATATCGAGGCCGCCATCGGCGCCCTCTACGCGGCCGAGTTCGGCTGCACCGTCACCGACCAGAAGCTGGCCCTCACGGCCTGACACTCCAGCCAGGAAAGGCACATCCCATGGCCCTCAAGATCATCGTGTCCCAATGCACCGTGTGCGGCGCCTGCGAGTTCGAATGCCCCAATTCCGCGATCCGGATGAAGGGCGACATCTACATCATCGACCCGAAAAAATGCACGGAATGCGAAGGGCAGTTCGATGAGCCGCAATGCGCCGCCGTCTGCCCGGTGCCCAACACCTGCGTCCCAGCGAACTGAGGCGGCGATGGCCTTCCCGGCGGGCATCGGCGAGAGCGCGGGCGAGAGCGCGCCCGACGCGCTCGACTGGCAGGGCCTGCCGGTGCGCTGCCAGGATTGTCCGCATGAGGACATACAGGCGCAGGGGCGCTGCGACCTCGGCAAGGCCTGCGTTGCCGATCGCCGGGGCAAGCGCATCGACGGCTTCTTCGCGCGCAATCCCGACCTTGCCGGACGCTATCTGGCGCATCCCTATTTCGAGGTGCGCACGCTGGCCGCAAAGCATGCGAGCCTGTTCCGGATCGGCCCGCTTCTCGCCGATCCCGAGCCCGAGGTTCGGGCCATGGCGGTGATGCGCCTGCCGCCCGGACGGGTGCGCGTCCTGCGCACCGATCCCGACCGGCGGGTGCGCATGGCGGTCGCCCAGCGGCTGGAAGGGGGCGATCTCCTCTCCATGATGGCGGACGAGGATTATTATGTCCGCCTCATCGTGGTGCGTCGCGCCCCGCCCGCGGCTTTGGTGCGCCTCGTCTATGACGGCGAGCCCGAGGTACGGCGCGAGGTGGCACGGCGCGTCGCGCCCCAATATCTCTCCAACATGGTGGGCGATCCCAACCCCTTGGTGCGGCTCGCCGTGGCCGAGCGCCTGCCGCCGGAGCGGCTCGCCGTCCTGGTGCGCGACGCCGACATGCGCGTGCGCTTTGCGGCCGCCGAACGGCTTCCGCCACCGCTTCTTCCTTTGCTCGCCGACGATCCGATCGAGGCCGTTCGCGACCTCGTCCGCCACCGCATGTCGCACGGAGACTGACCATGGGCCTTGGACGCGAACAGGAGGTGGAAGTCTTCCGCGAACCGGTCTTTCGTCCCGGCGAAAAGGTACGCGCCACCAAGCATGTGAAGAATGACGGGACCTATCCCCACAAGGACATCGGCGAAAATCTCGTCCGCAAGGGCGACGAGGGATATGTGCGCGATATCGGGACCTTCCTCCAGCAATTCTACATCTATTCGGTGGAGTGGGTCGGGCGCGGCACCATTGTCGGCATGCGCGGCAAGGAATTGGTGAGCCTCGACCGCCCCCCGCCCGTCCCCGCGTCCCCCGCCCCCCAAAGTCCGGATGGCCAGCCATGAAGCTCATGATCCGCAAGACCCCGTCCGGGGCGCTCTCGGCCTATGCCCCCAAGAAGGATCTGGAGGAGCCGATCGTCGAGCGCGAGCGCGCGGAGCTGTGGGGCGGCTGGGTGAAGCTGAAGAATGGCTGGGTGTTCGCGCTGCCCGATCTGCCCGCCGATACCCGCCTGCCCATCACCGTCACGGCCCGCAAGCTCGGCGGCGAGGAGGACTGACATGGCCCTTCCAACCCCCGTTCTCCAGCGCCCCACAGCCGCGTCGCAGCTCTCCGGTGCGGAGGCGATGGCGCACCTGAAAGACATCTCGGCCTGGCTGAAGGCCGACCGGCTCGCGCCCTATCTCGGACCGGGCCTGCTCGCGGGCGTGGACAGCGTGCCGCTCGGCCCCGAGGCCCTGGCGGCCGCGCTCAATCTGCGCCATCCCGCGCCGGGGCGCATCCGCACCAATCTGTGGGCGGTCGCGCAATTCATCGAGCAGCGCCGCCACCGAAAGACGCTCGCCGCCTGGATGGGCGAGATCTTCGCGCCGCAGGTGGCGCCCTCCCCCTTCCAGACTTTCCTGGCCAGCCTGAAGCTCGGTCTCGTGGTGGACACCTGGTACGACGACAGCTTGCGGGCGGCCTTGTGCGCCTCGGGCCGCGCGGATTGGGGAGAAATCCAGGGCATTACGCGGGCGGGGGAGACGCGGGACATCTGGACCCGCGCCTATGACGCCACGGGCGCGCTTGCGGACCCGCAGGCCCCGTCGCACTGGACCACCTTGCTCTACAAGCCCCACGGCGCGGTGCGCCCGGCCCAAAACTTCCTGGTGGCGGACAGCGACTATGTGGAGGTGATGACGGAGATCGACATCCAGTCGCCGATTCCTCCGGAGGTGCGCGAGCGCCGCGCCTTCCGCGGCTTCCTGTTCCTCGGCTGCCGGTTCCACGACCAGATGCTGCGCACCTATGCCCGGCAGATCATGAAACGCTCGCGTGGGCCGCATGTCGCGGTGATGGACGCCGCGCTTCTCACGCGCAACGAGGCCCGCTTCCTCGTCGAACAGGAGATCACCCTGATCGACCTGCCGCTTCCGGCGGCGCTCGAAACGCTCATGGCGTGAGCCGTGGCGCGCGTCATCTTCTACGGAAAGCCCACATGCGGGGGAAATGCCCGCCAGCGGGCGCGGCTGAC
>JASBUY010000406.1 GCA_030147645.1 Aquabacter sp.
GTGCGCATCTCCGCCGTGCTCGGGATCTGGTCGGCGCTGCGCATTCTTCATGACACGGAAGACGCGGCGATCGCCTGGTTGCGCGGCCCGCACCGGGGCCTCGTGTTCGGCGGGCAGGCGCCCCTCGATCTGATGGCGAGCGGCACCCAGGACGCCTTGCTCGTCATCCGCCGTTTTCTCGACGCGGCCCGCGGCGGTCTCTACATGCCGCCCGTGGCGGGCGAAGTGGCCACACGCGACTCGGACATCGTCTGGTCGTGACGATGGCCCTTGCGCCGGCGCCGAAACCGGCCCATCGCCTGATTCCCTCCCGCTTTCCGCCCATCTCGGTGTTCGACACCGTTGCAACCGCGTCCGATTTGGAGGCGGTGATGGAATTGGCGGGCTGGACCAATGACCGGCTCATCGCCAGCCGGCTCGCGCGCCTCGACCGCGCCGAATGGGTGTTCGGCACGCCCAATGCGAGCATCGTGATGGCGGCCTTCCTGCATGTCGCGCCCGGCGGCATGCGGTTCAATTCACCGGACCTCGGCGCCTGGTATGCGGCCGGCGACCTCAACACCGCCGTCGCGGAGGTCGCTCACCATCTGCGGCGCGAAGCGGTGGCGCGAGCCGTGCCCCAAGAGACGCGCACCTATCGCGCCTATCGCTGTGTCCTGCTCGGCGATTATGTGGATATACGGGGCGCCCAGGCCCCGCGCCCCGAACTTTACGACCCCCTTTCCTATGCTGCAGCTCAAGCCTTTGGGGAGCAGATCCGCGCCGACGGGGGCGCCGGATTGATCTATGACAGCCTTCGCAAAGAGGGTGGGACCAATGTGGCCGCCCACCGCCCGCGCAATGTCACGCGGATCGTCCAGGCCGATCATCTGAAACTCACCGTCCAAGCCGCCTCCCGCCGCATCGACGTGGAGCGGCTGTCGCGCTGACCGCCCGGCCGGTGCCGCCCTCAACTCTCCTCTGCGCGGACTGACAGCAGCGCCGCCGCCCAGAACCCGACGACGAGCACCATCGCCCCGCCAATGGCCGACAGCAGGACGCTCTGATAGGAGCCGCTCCAGGCCCAGAGCGCCGCCGCGCCCACGGGGGCGGTGGCGCGCGCGAGCGTGACCGGCGCCGCCAGGACGCCGTTGACGGCACCATAGGCCTCGCGCGTCACCATTTCGGGCACCGAAAGTCCCCGCACGATAGTCATGATGCCGTTGGCCGCGCCGTAGACGGCGGCGACGCCGGCCACCAGCAAGAAGGTGGGGGGCCCCGCTTCCAGCGCGATCAGAGCCAGCGGAAAGGCCACCACGACGCAGCAGCCGATAATGCGCACCGACGCCCTGCGGCCGAACACCCAAATGGCGATGCGCCCCGCCACCTGCGCCGGGCCGATGATCGCCATGGCCCAGACGATGGTCGCGATATCGAAGCCGCGCTCCACCAGCATGGGGTAAAAATGGAAGGTGAAGGTGGAAAAGGTGGCGGAATAGGCGGTGAGGGCCAACGCCAGCGCCCAGAAGGCGGGTTGGCGCATCACCCGGCGCACCACCGCCCTTCCTGTGGGAGCCCCCTCACGCCGCGCATGCTCGGGATGGTCCGCGCCGGGATTGATCACCGCCGCATAGAGGCCGGCGCAGAGCCCCAGATTGATGGCGCCCAGGACCATGAGCGTGCCCCGCCAGCCGACGCCATCCAGCAAGGCCTGCACGAGCGGCACGAACACCGTGGAGGCAAAGCCGCCCCATAAGGTCAGCGCCGTGATCCCGGACCGCGCGCGAAGGCTGCCGCTGCGCCGCGCCACCACGGCAAAGGCCGGCTCATACAGCGTGGCCGCCTGGAGAATGCCGATGCCGGCGACACAGACATAAAAGCCGATCAGGCTCTCCACCTGAGACCAGGCGAGGAAAAGCAGCCCCGCAAGGGCGGAGCCGAGGCTCATCACCCAGCGCCCATGGCCGCGATCGATGGCGCTGCCGATGGGATAGCTGGCGGCGCCCGCAAGGATCAGCCCGAGGCTGGCGGCGCCATAGACTTCCGGCTTGGTCCAGCCGAGATCCCGCTCGATGGATTCGGCCAGCAGGGGAAAAGCGTAATAGAGCGAGCCCCACGAGCAGACCTGCCCAATGCCGAGGCCGGTGATGAACACACTGCGGCCGCTGAGGGGAGGGGTGGCGACGGCGCCGGTCATCCGCGCGAGGTCCTTGGGTGGGCAGTGTCGCCCCGAACCGATGCGGTCGCGGGGCCCTGGGCGAAAGCGGCCGGACCTTCGCCGCGCCCGCGCGCGTCGTCAATGGCGTTCGGAGCCTCTTCTCCCGACCGCGCGCGGCTCAGGCCGCGGCGTCCTGAAGGAGACGGCGTGCGCGAGGAGAGAGCGGACAGCCCTTTTCTTCAAGCCGCAGAATGGCCGCGCGGGCCAGAGCGCGGTTGGCCGTGTTGCCGGTGAAGCTCACAAGTGAATCGGCGAATTCCAGCACGACATTGGTGGTGGCGAGGGTCTCCCGGTAGTCCACGCGCGCGACCAGACCATAGGGTTTGCGGCGCGTCCTTAGCACCCGGCAGGCGAGGTGGTCAGTGTGCAGGATAAGGCTCGGCGCGATATCGCTGGAGGCAAAGCTGATCCAGGGCAGACCCTTCCAGCCTGAAAACGCGGCCACCAACGGAATCGCCTCGCCGCCCTCACGCGGTTCAATGCGGCCCTGGCGGGCGGCCAGAAGCTGGCGTCGCAGATGCAGCGCTAGCGCAATCACCACCAGCACCAGCAGTCCCAGGGCCACAGGCCAGAACGTGAACTGCTCCATGTCCCGCTTCCTCACCCGATCGTTATGCCTGGGCTGGTCTGTTTAGCCGAAAGCAGCGGTGAAACGCGGGTCGCCTGGGAAGGTTCTGACAGGCCCTCGATTTTTCAGCGATCCTGTCGAAGCGGGCCGGCGGACGCTCAAAGGCCGATTTTCGCGCCCGTGGCATTGATGTTGGTGGCGCGCGCATATTTGTCCATTTTTCCCATAAAGCCCCAGATGAGCAAGGCGAGAAAAATGGGCAGCGTCACTGGCGACAGCGAGGTGAGCGTGGTGCCCAGCGCCGCCGGAAGGAGTGCTGCAAGCGGCGAAAGCATTTCGGCCACGGAGCCGGCCGATCCCTGCGCCGGCAGGAAGAGGGCGCTCAGGAGCGCGCCGACGAGGCCGAAGCCGCTCTTGCGCCCATCCAGCAATCTTCCGATGAAGGGGCCCAGCGCGGCATTGACAGGCGTGAGCTTGTTGGTCGCCGCGGAATTGTCCGGCAGGATGACCGGGGTCATCCGGGTGACGATGTCGCCCAGACGGCGCGTAATCTCAGAGTCGGGAAAGCCTGCCTTGAAGAGGGCGCTCAGCAGCGCCAGCATCACGTCGGGTGTATCATGCTTGGATTCGGCGGCCGCATTCCCCGTTCCTACTGGAGAGGGGCGTGCGGAGGCAAATTGGGAGAGTAAGGCGACAAGCATCCCCGGGTCCGGCGCCTTGCCGCTCAAGCGGCCGTCCAGCAGAGCTGGCAGCACAGCCTTCAGCATCCCCGCGCTTTCCTTGCTGATGGCCTTGTCGGTCACAAGCTGCTCCAGTAGCGCGAGGAGCGATTGCAGGAGCTGGCCTGCATCCAGGTCCGGTCGTGTCACGTCAACCTCGCTGTCCAGGGTTGGGATCTTCGCGTCCGGAACAGCCGTCTGTGCCGTGCCGGCGGCTGCCGGCTGGAGGGAGACGCCGAGGGCGCCGGCTGTCTCCGGGCCCACGATGCCGTCCACGGTCAGGCCTTCGGCCTTCTGGAAGGCGGACACCGCCTTTGCGGTGTCGGTGCCGAAATCGCCGTCGATGGTGCCGGGATTGAAACCCGCGGCGAGCAGCGCCGCTTGGATCGCGATGACGACGCCCTTGTCCATGTTGGGCATGCCCACGCGATACAGCAATGGCGCGGGTTGGACGGCGAGCGGCGTCGAAGGCGCATAGGTGATGATGCCCTTCAGGAGGATGCCGGCATCCCAGGGTCGGCCGTGAACCGTGTCGGCCACGACCCCGTACCGCTTGCCCTTGGCCTCCACCGTGCCGCCGCGCCCATCGCACAGCACGATATGGCCCATTTCGTCATCGCCCGGAGGGAAGCGCAGCAGGATGCCGCCCTCCGTTCCTGCCGCCTCTTCCACCGAGACGCGCAAACCGCGGCGCTCCATGTCGGCGCGCCAGGCTCCGGTATATGCGTCCGCCTTGGCGGGTGGCGCATCATTGTCCACACAGCCGATGAGCTCGTCCGTTTCTTGATAGACCAGCCAAGTCAGGAATTCCGCGCAGTCGAAGGGGCCCTTCCAGTCTGCGTCGTCCTTCGGCACAACATCATGCGCATAGGCTGCGCCGATATATCGCCGGGCCCGCGCCAGCAGGCTCGCGCCGGTCTTTGGCACAGCGGCGGCAGCCGGCACGACCGGCGCCGCGGGCCGGGCGGCGAGATAGGCGTCCGCGCTGCCGGCACGGAACATTGCATGGGCCTCGCGCCATTCCTGTTCGGTGAGATTGTTGCCGCGCCCGGATTCGCGATGGGCGATCGCCTTTAGAAACGGGATGGCCCGCGCGGGATCTTTGATCATCTCGGCGGTGAGAGGCGCATCCGGATCATATCCGTCCACGCCAAAGCTCAAATCGCCAGTCCACTTCGCTCCGGCCGGTCCGATCTTCTTGCCTACATAGGAATGGAATAGCAGGTCGAAATTGGCCGCCGCGCCATTCACCGGGGAGGTGAAGCGGGCAATGAGATGGCCCCCGCCGATGATGCCATATCCGATCTGGCCGAAACGGGCCGCTCTTTCGCTCGGATATTGCGCGCCCGGATTGTTGTAGCGGAAGGAGGCCGGCTTTGAGCCGGCCAGGTCGATCCGCTGAGATTTCGTCGACGCTGGAGTCGAAGGTCCAATGCTGCCGGTCATCTGTCTCGCCCCCTGGAGCCAACCTGGCGTGATGTTGAAAGGTCCGGCAGCGCTCCGGCGCGGCCGGGGCGGTCTCGCTCATGTGACCTTGATGGCGCCCCACACCACCCGGCCCACATCTGGACCCTGGACGTCGTTGTGGTGCGCGATGATCTGGTCCGCCTGGATGTTCGTGACCTTGCCCAGCGTCAGCGACGGCACTTGGCCGGGCTGGGCGGGCAGGCCGATGGCCTCTCCCGGGCCCATCGCCAGCGCCCCGTTGGCCCCGATGCCGCCGTGCAGGTCATTCGGCCCGCCCACGATGTTCGTCAGCCCATAGGCCGCCGCCACGTCGCCCGAGAGGGTCGAGGCGAGGGCATAATAGAAGCCGACAGCGGTGTCGTTGTGCGTGTGGGTGACGGCGATGGGGCCGGTGACGCGGTGCGTGTCGATGATCGCGCGAAAGGCACCGGCGGTGGCGGTGCCGCCGATATTCAGTCCCAGCCCATTATGGGAATAGGCCCCCTGGAGCAGGGTGAGGCTCGCGACCGGCCGCGTCATCACAGCGGCGGCGGCGCTGACCACGCGAGCGCCGAAACTGTGACCCACGAGATGGATGCGGAGTCCCGCCGGCACAGCGTCCAAAACCGGTGCGAGCGCCCGGCCGACGATGCCGGCACGCGCTTTCATTTCGTAATAGGTGAACTGGTTCAGAAGCCCCGCCACCCCGGCGCGCGCGCCCGTGCGCCAGCGGCTCAGCAGGTCCGCGACGCTCTCGGTGAAGCCCGCGGCGGCACCAGCGCCGCCGCCCATCATCGGGGCCGGAGCCTGAGGCGGCGCCTTGAACGCATCCACCAGCGCGTCTCCGGGCGCCTCGAACAAGGCGGTGTGATCATCGGCGACATCCTGATCGCGCGGGTCGCGCTGAAGGGTGGCCGCCCGCAGCGCATCGACCAGATCCTGCGCGTCACCGCCCCCGTTGCGCGCGTGCTCGGTGGTCTCCAGGAAGGCGTCCAGGTCAGCGATCCCCAATTCGGCCCCGACCTCCGCCGCGTATTCCTTCAACTCCTGGCGGGAAAAATCGGTGTCCCCAAGTCCCGCCGCACCGCCGTCTCCGGCTCCATCCCCATCGGGAAGAAGGCTGAGATCGGGCTTGAAGAGGAAAGAGGGCCAGCGGACTCCCACCACGGAGAAAACGCGCCCCGAGGCCGCGCCTCCCGCATTGAGCATGTGCCGGACGATGGACTCATACAGCGCGCGGGCATGCAGCTCGTTATTTTTCCAGCCATGGCTGATCACCAGGAGATCCGTGGTTCCATTGGCGAAAAGCGGCACGGGTGGGTGACAGGCACCGGACTTGCTGAATTCGATCTCGCAATAGGGAAGTCCGACAATCTGGTCCATGGGGGTCCCCTCCTAAACGGATTGGAGTGCGCGCATGAGGTCGACGAGGCCCGCGCCCTGGTAGTCGCGCTTGCGCTTCAAGTCGGTGCAGTTGCCGATGATGATGGCCTTCACCTCCTCGGTGCGGCCGATGAATTCCCGACGAATGGAAAGCAGAGCGGCAATGGCGCCGGAGACATGGGGCGCGGCCATGCTCGTTCCGCTCTCTTCCCGATAATAGGTGGTGCCGGAATCCTCCGCCTGACCGGCCTCATCCAGGGCCTTGAGCAGGGATTCCGAACCCTTGGCCGCGCAGGAGAGGATGCGCTCTCCCGGTGCCACCAGATCGGGTTTCTGCCGTCCGTCCGCCGTGGGGCCGCGCGAGGAGAAATAGGAGACGCCGTATTGGTGCGGCGCCTCGGGATGGGTCGCGCCCACCGTGATGGCATGTTCCGCATTGCCGGGATCGTTGATGGATTGATCGAGCCCGACGCGCCTCGCCTTCCTGCGGCCATCGGGCTGGAGGAACACCGACCCGTCATTGCCCGCCGCGACCACCACCACCACGCCGCTGCGCGACAGGCGGTTGACCGCGACGCATAAGGGGCTGTGTCCGGCGGCGAACCAGGAGGCATCGAATTCATAGCCGAGGCTGAGATTGACGCCGTGAACCCGAATGGAGCGGCCATGACCGTTCAGCTGTTCCAGATATTCGAGCGCGGCAATGAGATTGCTGGCATAGCCGACGCCCTTGTCGTCCAGCACCTTAAGGCTCATCAGCTTGGCCAGGGGCGCGACCCCGCGCAGCGAAACCCTCAGCGCCTCGGTCTTGCACCGCACCCGCTCTTCCGCATCGCGGCGGGCCTGCAGATAGACCGGATTGGGCACCAGACCTTTCGCCCCCTCCGCCCCGACCGCACCTTGCTCGCAAAGATCGTCTTCCGATGCGACCCGGCTTTCGCCGGCGATGATGCCCGCCACATGGGTCCCGTGGCCGAAACCGTCCACCAGGGGGGTCTCTTCGGCTCCGGCCTGGGTTGTGAAATCGCGGTGCTTGAGGCCGTTGGGGAGGTCCGTGGTGTTATGCTGCGCGAGGTGCGGGTGGGTTTTGTCAATGCCGCTGTCCGCCACCGCCCACACGATATCCTTGCCATCGGCGCCATATGCCACAAGGCACGCATCTGCCTTGATGGCGCGCACCGAGCGGTAGACGAGGGGCTTCAGCTGTTCGTCAGGCCATATCTTGTAGATGGGCTTGTGCGGCGCATCGCGGACCAGCCGCTCGACTGCCTTAACCTCCTCCAGGCTCAGCTCGGCGAAGATGTTGTAACGGCTTGAATTTTCGAGGATGTTTTCCTTTTGAACCCCGGCTTGTTGCAGGATGGCGCGTGCCTCCTGTTCCACCGTCGCAAGATCTTCCGGGTGTTCCACATTCAGTTCGATGATGGCCCGCGCGCGCGGCGCGGGAGCGGACTCCGTCCGGTCCCCTTTTCGGCGCTTCGGCCGCCCCTCCAGCATTTTGATGAGCCGCGGGGAAACGAGATATCGCGCGTAGCGATCCCCGAGCTCGTCCTGCTCCGCTGCCATGCGCCCGCCCCCGGACAAGATGGATGATACAACTTTAAGTTAAGTGTATATCTGGTCTGGTGCAACCAATTTATGACGATGTGCGGCGCGATTTGTTCGCTGATCTCGCAACCGCCTTTGCCGCCACGGGTGGCTCTGGGGGTCGGCTCGAACGGAGGCGTCCAGCCGTCATATGTCTGTAACGGGGCGTGGTTATCGAGGCTGTGAAAACGGTTACATAGCGCGGTACATCCCTTGGCACGTCCCGTCACCATCCGCACGGTCGCTTCCCGTGCCGGTTGCTCCATTGCCACCGTCAGCCGGGTCATGAACGGCACGGGGCGCGCGAGCGCGGATGTGGAGGCGCGGGTGCGGGCGGCCATGGCGGAGCTGTCCTTCCGTCCGAGCGAGATCGGCCGGGCCTTGAAGTCCCTGCGCACCCGCACCCTCGGCGTGATCATTCCCAGTCTCACCAACCCGGTCTTCGCCAGCTCCGTCGCGGGCATCGAGGCGCAGGCGCGGGCGCGGGGACATACGCTGCTGGTGACCGCCACGGACTATGATCCGGGGCGCGAGCGCGAACTGGTGGACACGTTGATCGCTCAAAGCGTCGCCGGTCTGGTCCTCACCGTGGCGGACCCCGACGACAACCCGACGCTCGACCATCTGGATGCCGAGAGCATTCCCTATGTCATGGTCTATAACGAGCCGAAGCGCACCCACCGCGCGGCCGTCACCGTCGACAATGCCGCCGCCGGCGCCGCGCTGACCGAGGCACTGCTGGCGCTCGGGCATCGGCGCATCCTGTTCGTCGCCGGTCGCTTTTCCACCTCCGACCGCTCCCGCCTGCGCCATCAAGGCTATTGCGCGGCCATGCACATGGCAGGCCGGGCGGCCGAGCCGGTGCTCGAACTCGACTATCTCGGCGATGCCGACGCCCATCGCGCCGCGCTGTCCAACCTGCTGTGCGCGGCCGACCGGCCGACCGCCCTCATCTGCTCCAACGACCTGCTCGCCCTCTCCATCACGGCGGCGGTGCGGGACATGGGGCTGAGCGTGCCGGGGGACGTCTCTATCGCGGGGTTCGACGGCATTTCCATCGGCCGCCTCGTCTCCCCGGCGCTCTGCACCATCGATCAGCCCACCCGCCGCATGGGCGAACGGGCGGTCGAGCGTCTGTTCGAACTCATGGAGGGTAACGGCGCGCGGGGCGTCGAGCATCTGCCCTTCCATCTGCGTCCCGGCGGCACCATCGCCGCCGTGGCGCCTTCCACCCAAGGGCCGGCTTAGACCCTCAGGTCCCGCCCTCCGTCTTGAACCGCGTAACCGCGTTCCCGGGCTCGCGTCCGCGCGCCCATCCGCGACCAACTGGAAAGACCTCAGGCATGAAACTCTCCGCATTGAAGAGCCTTGTCGCCGCGCCGCTGCTCGCGGCCGTCCTGTTGCCCTCCGCGGCCCGCGCCGCGGACGCGATCTGCTACAATTGCCCGACCGAATGGGCCGATTGGGGCCGCATGCTCAAGGCCATCAAGGCCGACACCGGCGTGGATGTGCCGCCGGACAACAAGAATAGCGGCCAGTCGCTCGCCCAACTCATCGCTGAAAAGGCGAGCCCCGTGGCGGACGTCGCCTATCTCGGCGTCACCTTCGGCATCAAGGCAAAGGAGGCTGGCGTCACCCAGCCTTACGAGCCGAAGCACTTTTCCGAAATCCCCGCCGGTCTGAAGGACCCGCAGGGCAACTGGTTCACCATCCATTCCGGCACGCTCGGCCTGTTCATCAACAAGGATGCGCTCGGCGGCGCGCCCGTCCCGGCCTGCTGGGCGGACCTGCTGAAGCCCGAATATAAGGGGATGGTCGGCTATCTCGATCCCTCCAGCGCGTTCGTCGGCTATGTGGGCGCGGTGGCGGTGAACGGCGCGCTCGGCGGCTCGCTCGAAAACTTCAATCCCGGCATCGATTATTTCAAGAAGCTCGCGGCCAATCAGCCCATCGTGCCCAAGCAGACCTCCTATGCCCGCGTGGTCTCCGGCGAGATCCCGATCCTGTTCGATTACGACTTCAACGCCTACCGCGCCAAATACAGCGAGAAGGGCAATTTTGCCTTCGTTATTCCCTGCGAGGGCAGCGTGGTCGTGCCCTATGTGATGACCATGGTGAAGAACGACCCGCACCCCGAGGCGGCGAAAAAGGTGCTGGACTATGTCCTCTCGGACAAGGGCCAGGCCATGTGGGCGGCGGCATATCTGCGCCCCGTACGCGACGTGCCGCTGCCGAAAGAGGTGGCCGAGCGGTTCCTGCCGGCGACCGATTATGCCCGCGCCAAGCCGGTGGATTACGCGAAGATGGAGAGCGTCCAGAAGGGCTTCTCCGAGCGCTATCTCGCCGAGGTGAAATGAGCCCTCGCCCCGCGCCGCCGCCAGTTGGCGGTGCGGGGCTTGTTTTCTGTAAGGGAGGTCCGCCATGACCAGCGCCGACCGGCTCGCGCGCCTCATGCTGCTGCCCCTGGGCGCCTTTGTGCTGGCCTTCTTCCTGCTGCCCCTTGTTCGGGTGGTGATGGTGGCGGGGCAAGGGCCGAACGGGGCGAGCGAATATCTCAGCGTGCTCACCAACGCGCGGCACTTCTCAACGCTGCTCTCCACTTTCCTCCTGTCGGCCGGCGTGACGCTGGCGACCTTGGCCATCGGTATGGTGGTGGCGCTGTTTTTGGTGCGCAACCGCTTCTGGGGACGGTCCTTCCTCGTCTCTCTTCTCACCCTGCCGCTGGCATTTCCGGGCGTTGTGGTGGGCTTCATGATCATCCTGCTGGCGGGCCGTCAGGGGCTTATCGGCGGCCTCACCCAGAGCCTCGGTATGGGCAAGCTGGTGTTCGCCTATTCCATGGCCGGCCTGTTCGCGGGCTATGTCTATTTCTCCCTGCCGCGCGTGCTGGTGACGCTGATGGCGGCGGCGGAAAAGCTCGATCCGGCCTTGAGCGAAGCCGCCCGATCGCTGGGGGCGGGGCGGTTCGCACTGCTGCGGGACGTGACGCTGCCGGGCCTCGCACCCGCGCTGGTGGCGTCCGGCGCGGTCGCCTTCGCCACCGCCATGGGCGCCTTCGGCACCGCCTTCACCCTTGCGACCCGCATCGATGTGCTGGCCATGACGATCTACACGGAGTTCACCCTTGCGGCGAACTTCTCCAGCGCCTGCGCCCTGTCTCTGGCGCTCGGGCTCATCACCTGGGGCGTGCTGGCGGCGACGCGCAGCTTTTCCGGCTCCGGCGTCGCAGCGGCGGGATGAATCCCATGCGCACCTCTCCCCTGGTCTTCCTCTTCCAGCTGGTCGTGACTCTGCTGGCCGCCGCCTTCCTGGTGGTGCCCGCGGTCACCTCGATCCTCGCGGGTGTGACCGTCAATTATTTCCAGGGCCTGCGCTCGGGCCTGACGCTGGATTGGGTGGCGCAGGTGTGGGGCCTGTATGCGCCGACCATCTTCCGTTCCATCGCCATCGCCCTCGGCACACTTTGTGTGACGCTCCTGATCGGAGTGCCCGCCGCCTGGGCGCTGGTGCGCAAGCCGAGCCGGATGACGCGGCTCGTGGAGGAGATCGTGACCTTGCCGGTGGCGATCCCGGGCCTCGCGCTGGCGCTCGCTCTGATCCTCGCTTACGGCGGCATCCGCGCGTTTCGTGCGAGCGACGCCTTTATCCTGGTCGGCCATGTGCTCTACACGCTGCCCTTCATGCTGCGCTCGGTCATGGCGGTGCTGGCGGGCGTGAATGTGCGCACGCTGGAGGAGGGCGCGGCCAGCCTTGGCGCCTCTCCCTGGCAGCGCTTCGCGCAGGTGGTGGTGCCCAATGCCCGCCCCGGCATTCTCGCCGGTTCGCTGATGGTGGTGACGCTCTCCATCGGCGAATTCAACCTCACCTGGATGCTGCACACGCCGCTCACCCAGACCCTGCCCGTGGGGCTGGCGGACAGCTATGCCTCCATGCGCCTTGAGATCGCCAGCGCCTATACGCTGGTCTTCTTCCTCATGATCGTGCCCCTCCTGCTTGCGATCCAGTTCGCCGGCCGCGAGCGGCGCACGATCCAGCGGAAAGCCCGACCCTGATGCCGATCCCCGAGCCCGCCCCCCACGGCGCCGCCATCACGCTGAAAGGCTGCGCCAAGACCTTCGCCGATGGCACCCGCGCGCTGGAGCCGCTGGACCTTTCCATTGCCGCAGGCGAAACCCTCGTCCTGCTGGGGCCGTCCGGCTGCGGCAAGACCACCACGCTGCGCCTCATCGCCGGCCTGGAAGCGCCGGACGCCGGAGGCGTGATCACCTTCGACGGGGCGGACGTGACGCGCCTGCCCATCGAGAAGCGCTATGTGGGCATGGTGTTTCAGTCCTATGCCCTGTTCCCAAATATGAGCGTGATCGACAATGTCGCTTACGGTCTGCGGGTGCGGGGCGTGGCGCGCGCGGAGCGGCTGCGCCGCGCCGCCGCCGTGCTGGAGATGATGCGCATCGAGGCCTTAGCGGAACGGCGTATCGACCAATTGTCCGGCGGCCAGCGCCAGCGCGTGGCGCTCGCGCGCGCCCTGGCCGTGCGCCCCCGCGTCATTCTGCTGGACGAGCCTTTGACCGCTCTGGACGCTGCCCTGCGCGAGCATTTGCGGGCCGAGATCGACGCGCTGCTGCGCTCGCTCGCCATCACAGCCATCTATGTCACCCATGACCAAGCGGAGGCGCTGGCTCTTGGCGATCGGATCGTGGTGATGCGCCAAGGGCAGATCGCCCAGATCGGCACGCCGCGTGATGTCTATTTCCGCCCCGCCGATGCCTTCGTGGCCGATTTCGTGGGCGTCACCAACCGCCTTCAGGGGCACGTGCGGGAGGGGTGGTTCGAAACCGCCGCCGGCCGCTTCGTACATTCGGGCGGCGACAGCGCCCATGCGACGGTGGCGTTCCGGCCTGAAAGCGCGCGGCTCTGCGCGCCGCAGGACGCGCCGTTGCGCTTCACGGTCGCGCAGGTCCATTTTCTCGGCGCCCGCCAGCGCGTCGTCCTCACCGCCGGTGACGCCCGCATCATCGCCGAGGCCGAGCCGCACATGGCGCTCCGCGCCGGAGACGAAGTGGGCCTTATGGTCGATTCCTCAAGCCTCGTTGCGGTCTGACCCATGCTGCTCGCCCAGTTGACCGACACCCATATCCGCCTGCCGGGCACCCTGGCCTATGGCGTGGTGGACACGGCTCATTTTTTGGAGCGCGCCGTCGCCCATCTCACGTCCCATCCCGCCCGGCCCGAGGCGCTGATCGTCACCGGCGATCTTACGGATTTCGACCGGCCGGAAGAATATGCGCGCTTCAGGGCGCTGACCGCCGCGCTGTCCCTGCCGCTCTTTCCCATCCCGGGCAATCATGACAGCACGCAAGGCCTCGCCGCTGCCTTCCCGGAACTCGCCGAGCGCACGCAGGGGGGCAAGTTCAATTATGTGGTGGATGCGTTCGCGTTGCGGCTGGTGATGTTGGATTCGAGCGTCCCCGGCGCACCGCACGGCCTGCTCGGCATCCAGACCTTGGACTGGCTGGACGCGACCTTGGCAGCGGCGGCAGATCGCCCAACCCTGGTCGCGCTGCATCATCCGCCGTTCCTGACCGGCATCCATCACATGGACGTACAGAATTTGAGAGACAGCACGGCGCTGGAAGCCGTCATTGGGCGCCATCCGCAGGTCCAGGGGCTGGTCTGCGGCCATGTCCATCGCACGGTGCTGACGACATTCGCGGGGCGGCCCGCGTCCATCTGCCCGTCGCCGGCCCATGCGGTGAGCCTCGATTTCGATCCGGCGAGAGAGCCCGCCTTCCGGATGGAACCGCCGGGCCTGCACCTGCACCGGTTTTCACAGGGCCGGCTCGTCACCCATCTCGACTTCATCGGCGGGTATGACGGCCCTTACCCCTTCTTCGGGCCGGACGGTGGAATGCTGGACGG
>JASBUY010000415.1 GCA_030147645.1 Aquabacter sp.
CCGTCATCGCTGCCGTCATGGATGAAGCGGCGCGACGCGGAGTTCCGGTCATTGTCGATCCCAAGCGGCGCACATTCGAGGCCTATCGCGGCGCGCGGCTGGTCACCCCAAACCGCCGCGAATTGGCGGAGGCCACCGGCCTCGCAGACGAGACGGATGCGCAGGCGGCAGCCGCCGCGGCGGCAGCCGGCGCGCAATTTGGCGGCGACGTCTTGGTCACGCGCGCCGAAAAGGGCATGACCCTCTGGCGGCAGGACGGGACCGTGCTTCACGTAGCTGCCGAGGCGCGGGAGGTGTTCGACGTCTCCGGCGCGGGCGACACCGCGCTCGCGGCGCTCGCGACGGCGCTTTCCGGAGGGGAAGCCATGGAGGCCTGCGTCCGGATCGCCAATGCGGCGGCCGCCATCGCGGTTGGAAAGCTTGGCACGGCGGTGGTGACCCGTGCGGAGATCGCGGCGGCGCTCGATCGTTCGCTCCCGCAGGAGGAGCCCGCCGGCGCCCTGGTTGGGCTGGAGCGCGCGAAGGAGATCATTTCCGGCTGGCAGGCGGCGGGGGCCAAGGTGGTGTTCACCAATGGCTGCTTCGACCTCGTGCATCCCGGCCATGTGACCCTGCTGGAAGCGGCGGCGGCGGAGGGCGACCGGCTGGTGGTCGCGCTCAATACCGACGCCTCGACCCGGCGCCTCAAGGGACCGACCCGCCCGTTGCAGGACGAGGCGGCCCGCGCACGGGTGATCGGCGCCATGCGCTGCGTGGACCTCGTGGTTCTGTTTGACGAGGACACGCCGCTCGAAACCATCCGGGCCTTGTTGCCCGACGTCCTGGTGAAGGGGGCGGACTATAAGCCGGAAGACGTGGTGGGCGCCGACGTGGTTCAGGCCCATGGCGGCCGGCTCGTTCTGGCGGATCTGGTCGCGGGCCGCTCCACCTCCTCGCTTGTGGCAAAAGCGCGGCAATAGCGGGACCGCGCCGTTGCAGCGCACGCGTCCGGCGCTATAGTCCGAAGAGTCGTCGGTTTTCCATCCGGAAATCCAAGGGAATGCGGTGCGGGCGCCATGCGTCCAATGCCGCAGCTGCCCCCGCAACTGTAAGCGGCGAGCGCGTGTCCAATCATGCCACTGGGGTTCGCCCCGGGAAGGCCGGGCGGGCGCGATGAGCCGTGAGCCAGGAGACCTGCCGGCGACGAACGGCCGTTTCGGCCTCACCAGCCCTCGGAGGGAGGGCCAGGAGACGATCATGATGTCACGCCGCCTCGCGCTCGCCGCTCTCGCCACGGTCGCGCTCACGCTTCCCGCCCATGCCCATCACATGATGGACGGCCAGGTTCCGAACACGCTCGCCCAGGGCCTGCTCTCGGGCCTCGGCCATCCGGTGATCGGCCTCGATCATCTCGCCTTCATCGTCGCGGTGGGCCTCGCCATCGGCGTCTACGGGCTGAGCGGCGTGGTGGCGCTGTCCTTCGTCGGGGCGTCCATGCTCGGCGTTCTGGCCCATGTGGCGGGCATCGGGGTTCCCGGTGCGGAGCTTCTGGTGGCTGCGTCCGTTCTTCTGGTAGGCGTGCTGCTGGCGCGCGGCGCGGCGCTGCCGGCCGGCGCATGGGCGGGCCTGTTCGCGCTCGCGGGCCTGTTTCACGGTTATGCCTATGGCGAGTCGATCTATGGCGCGGAACAGACCCCGCTGGTCGCCTATCTCGCGGGCCTGTTCGTCATCCAGAGCGTCATTGCCCTTGGCGTGGCGGCCTTGACCCGTCAGCTGGTGACCTCGCCCCTTAATGCCCGCCTGGGCGGGGCGGCGGTGGCCGGTATCGGCCTCGCCGTTCTGGCCGGCCATATCCTGCCGGGCTGAGCGGGGCGTGCCGCATCCGCGCGCGGGCTGCGCGCTCATTCTCGGCGGTGCCCGGTCCGGCAAGAGCCGCTACGCGGAAACGCTGATCGAGCGGGAAAGTCCGCCGTGTCATTACGCGGCGACAGCCCAGGCCTTCGACGACGAGATGGTGGAGCGCATCGCGCTCCACCGCGCCCGGCGCGATGCGCGTTGGATCACACACGATCGTCCGCTCGATTTGGCGGCATTGATCGATGAGATTCCGGATGAAGCGCCACTCCTCATCGATTGCCTAACCCTGTGGTTAACCAACCACTTACTGGCGGATGATGATCTTGAACGTGAGCAAGAGCGCCTTCTCTCCGCCCTCGCGCGGCGGGTCGGTCTGACGGTCCTGGTGGCCAATGAGGTCGGGCTTGGCATCGTGCCGGACAATGCGCTGGCCCGGCGTTTTCGTGACGCGGCCGGCCGGCTCAATCAGGCCGTGGCGCGGCAGGCCGACGAAGTGGTGTTCATGGTGGCCGGGCTTCCGATGATGGTGAAGCCGGCCCCAAGGGGACGCGAGACATGAGCGAAGACCTCAACCCGCAGGATGCCGCCCGCCACCGGGAGAAGATGGCGAAGCGCAAGGCTGTCCAGGATGCGGAAGTCGCGGGCAAGACAGTGTCCGAAAAGGGTCTGCTGATCGTCCATACCGGGCCGGGCAAGGGCAAGAGCACCGCCGCCTTCGGCCTCGCCTTGCGCATGCTGGGACGGGGCGGAACGGTCGGGGTTGTCCAATTCATCAAGGGCGCCTGGCAGACGGGAGAGCAGGACGCCTTCGCGGCATTCGGCGCGCGCGTGCGCTGGCACACGATGGGGGAGGGCTTCACCTGGGAGACCCAGGACCTCGCCCGCGACAAGGCCGCCGCCGCCCGCGCCTTTGCGAAGGCCGAGGAATTGATGGCGGATCCGGCGGTCAAGCTGCTCATCCTGGATGAGCTGAATATCGCGCTGCGCTACGACTATCTGGACCTCGTGACGGTGGTCGAGACGCTCAAGGCGCGGCGCAGCGACCTGCATATCGTCGTGACGGGGCGCAATGCCAAGCCGGATATGATCGAGGCCGCCGACCTCGTGACGGAGATGACCCTGGTGAAGCACCATTTTGCCGGCGGCGTGAAGGCCCAGATCGGCATCGAGTTCTGATCTCATGCCCGCCTTGATGTTCCAGGGGACGGGGTCGAATGTCGGCAAGTCCCTGCTGGTGGCGGGCCTGTGCCGCGCTTTTGCCAATCGCGGGCTGAGAGTGCGCCCCTTCAAGCCGCAGAACATGTCGAACAATGCGGCTGTCACGGCGGACGGCGGCGAAATCGGCCGCGCGCAGGCCCTCCAGGCGCGCGCCGCGCGCGTTCCGCCGACGGTGCATATGAATCCGGTACTGCTGAAGCCCCAAAGCGAAGTGGGCGCGCAGATCGTGGTGCAGGGAAAGGTGATCGGCAGCGCCAAGGCGGCCGCCTACCAATCCCTCAAGGCCGGCCTGATGCCCGCCGTGCTCGATAGCTTCCGCAAGCTGCAGTCCGAGGCCGACTTGGTGCTGGTGGAGGGTGCCGGCAGCGCCTCGGAGGTCAATCTGCGGGCCAACGACATCGCGAATATGGGGTTCGCCCGCGCCGCCCAATGCCCCGTCATCCTGATCGGAGACATCGATCGGGGTGGGGTAATTGCCAGCGTCGTCGGCACCAAGACCGTCCTTAACGCAGAGGATGAGGCCCTTATAAAAGGCTTCGTCATCAATAAGTTCCGGGGGGATTCTCGTTTGTTCGACGAGGGTCTCACAATCATTACCCATCACACGAACTGGCCTGCGATGGGACTTATTCCCTATTTCTCTGCGGCCGCTCTTTTGCCGGCTGAGGATGCTCTGGCGCTGGAGGCGCCTGCGCCGAAAAAGGGTGGCGCGCGGCGCAATATTGTCGTCCCGATCCTGCCCCATGTGTCCAATTTCGACGACCTCGACCCGCTGGACGCCGAGCCCGGCGTGCAGGTCATCCGCCTGCGTCCCCACGAGACCCTGCCGCGGGAAACGGACCTTGTTCTCCTGCTCGGCTCGAAAGCGACGCTCGCGGACCTTGCCGCGCTGAAAGCGGGAGGGCTCCATCACGACATCATCGCGTTCGCGCGGCGGGGCGGGCGGGTCCTGGGCCTCTGCGGCGGCTACCAGATCTTGGGTCAGCGCATCGATGATCCGCACGGCATCGAAGGACCGGCGGGCGGCGCGGAGGGCTTGGGGTTGCTGGACGTGGTGACGCGCCTCACGCCCGAAAAGCGGCTGGAGGGCGTCACGGGGCGGTCCTGCTTCGATGCGCCTTTCAGCGGCTATGAAATGCATATGGGCGAAACCCTCGGGCCCGACAGGATGCGGCCGTTTGCGCGTCTGGATCGCGGCGGGGTTCCCGAGGAGGAAGGGGCGGTGAGCGCCAGCGGGCGGATCATGGGAACCTATGTCCATGGCCTGTTTGCGGACGATGCCCAGCGCGCGGCTTGGCTCATCGCGCTGGGCGCTGGACCGTCAGAAATCGCCTATGAGCAGCGCGTGGAAGAGACGCTCGACGCGCTCGCGGCCCATCTCGCCGCCCATATGGACCTCGACCGCCTTCTTACGCTGGCGCGATGAAGGCGGTGAGCGACAGCAGAAGCACGAGCGCGATGCCAAGGGCGTCCGCCCAGCGATAAAGCCGCAAAGCGGCGCGGATATCGCGGGCATCGATCTCCCGGCGGCCATCTCCCATATAGGCGGCCGGGGCCTCGACCCCGCCATAGCTGCGCGGTCCCGCGATGGAAATGCCGAGCGCGCCCGCCATGGCCGCCTCGGGCCAGCCGGCATTGGGAGAGCGATGGTGCGGGGCGTCGCGCCACATGCTGATCCAGGCGGCGCGCGGCGAGCAGCCGGGCAGGAGGGCCGCCGCGCACACGATCAGCAGCCCGGACAAGCGCGAGGCCGGCAAATTGACCAGATCGTCCAGCCGCGCTGCCGCCCAGCCAAAGGCGCCGTGGCGGGCCGTGCGATGCCCGATCATGCTGTCGGCAGTGTTCAGCGCCTTATAGGCGGCGGCACCGGGAAGGCCGCCCACCGCCATCCAGAAGGCCGGGGCGATCACACCGTCCGAGAAGTTCTCCGCAAGGCTTTCGATGGCGGCGCGCGCCACCCCGGCTTCGTCCAGCCGCTCGGGATCGCGGCCGACGATACGAGAGACCATGCGGCGGCCTGCGGCGAGCCCCTCTTGCTCCAGGGCCAGGGCGACATCCGCCACATGCTCATGCAGGGAGCGTTGCGCCAGAAGGCTTGTGGCGAGAAGCGCGCACAGAGCGATGCCCACGGGGAGGGGCAGCAGCGCCAGCAGGCCGGCCTGGAGGGCGGCGCACGGAAGGATGGCAGCGGCGAGCAGAACCATCACCGCCAGGACACCCCCAGCCCTGCGGCGCGCAAACCTGTCGCTCTCTCGGTTGAGGCGCGCATCCAGGAACGAAATGAGCCGGCCCGCCCAGATGACCGGGTGCCCGATCCACCCGATCAGCCGCTGGGGATAGCCAAATCCCGCTTCCAGCAGCAAGGCCAGCGCCGTCAAAGGAAGGTTGGGCACGTCGACTCCAGTGCCAGACCGGCGTCAGATCACCCAATCGCGCGAGCCGGGCTGCTCCAGATAGCCCTTCTCGGCCAGATAGGCGATGACTTGGTCCGCCAATTCCTCCACGGATCTGTGGGCACCGTCGAGACGCAGTTCCGGTTGCTCCGGCGCCTCATAGGGACTGTCGATGCCGGTGAAGTCGCGGATCAGTCCGGCGCGGGCCTTGCCATAAAGCCCCTTCACATCGCGCGCCTCCGCCACCGCCAGGGGGGTATCGACATGGATCTCCACGAACTCCCCCTCCTGGAGCAGATCGCGGGCGAATTGCCGCTCGGCCCGGAAGGGGGAAATGAAGGAGACCAGGGTGATGAGGCCGGCATCCACGAACAGCTTCGCCACCTCGGCGACGCGGCGGATGTTCTCAATCCGGTCGGTGTCGCTGAAGGCGAGGTCCTTGTTGAGCCCGTGCCGGATATTGTCACCGTCCAGCAGATAGGTGTGGCGGAAGGCGGCATGCAGCTTTTTCTCCACCAGGCCGGCAATGGCGGATTTTCCTGCACCCGATAGGCCGGTGAACCAGAGAACCACCGGCTTTTGCCGGTTGAGCGCGGACCGGGCCGTCTTGGAGACCTCCAGATCGTGCCAATGAACGTTGCTGGCGCGCCGGTGTGCCCCGCGGATCACCCCTGCGCCCACCGTTTGGTTGGTCATGCGGTCGATGAGGATGAAGGCGCCTGTTCCGGGAATGGCGTTGAAGGGATCGAAGGGGACGGGCTCGCGGAGCGTGAAATGGACCGCGCCCACTTCGTTCAAGGCGAGATCGCGGGCGGGCTCCTCGCCATAGGTCGAGACATTCACCTTGTGGCGCAGCGCCGCGACGCTCGCTCCGACCGTGCGCGTGCCGATCTTCATGAGATAGGCCGCGCCGGGCTTCAGCACCTCCTCCGCCATCCAGATGACATGGGCGTCCAAGGCGTCGCTGAGTTCGGGCCGTGCCGTGGCGGCGCTCAGCACATCGCCGCGCGAGACGTCGATCTCGTCTTCCAGCGTGAGCGTCACCGCCTGTCCCGCGACTGCGCGCGGCAGCGATCCATCGGCGGTCACGATGGCCTTCACCCGGCTGGACCGGCCGGAGGGGGAGACGACGAGCGCGTCGCCGGGGCTTACGCTGCCGCTGACGATCGTGCCGGAAAAGCCCCGGAAATCGAGATTGGGCCGGTTGACCCATTGGACGGGCAGGCGGAAGGGCAGGCGCTGCGCATCCCGCGCCACATCAATGTCTTCCAGATAGCGCAGCAGGCTCGGCCCCTGATACCAGGGCGTGCGCGGGCTGTTCTCCATGACATTGTCGCCATGGCGCGCGGAGAGCGGCACCGGCTGCAGCGTCTCGAACCCGAGTTCGGCGACCAGCGCGCGGTAGTCCGCGACGATGCGGTCAAAGGCGTCCTGCGAGAAGTCCACGAGGTCGATCTTGTTCACCGCCAGCACCACGTGGCGAATGCCGAGCAGAGAGACGATGAAGGAATGGCGGCGCGTCTGGGGCAGGATGCCCTGGCGGGCATCCACCAGGATCACGGCGAGGTCGGAATTGGACGCGCCGGTCGCCATGTTGCGGGTATATTGCTCGTGCCCGGGCGTGTCCGCGACGATGAATTTGCGCCGCTCGGTCGCGAAGAAGCGGTAGGCGACGTCGATGGTGATGCCCTGTTCCCGCTCGGCGGCCAGACCGTCCACCAGCAGGGCGAAATCGATGGCGTCGCCCTGGGTGCCCACGCGCTTGGAGTCCGCCTCGAGGGTTGCGAGCTGATCGTCAGGCACGGCGCGGCTGTCGTGCAGCAG
>JASBUY010000420.1 GCA_030147645.1 Aquabacter sp.
GCAAGCTGGGGGACACGCGGGACGTGTCGGGGCGCTCTTGGAGCTTTGCGGTCGCGACCTTGGAGCGGCATAACCTGCTGCTGGCTTACGCCCAGCCCTCGGACGAATTGTTCGAGTGGACCACCTTCCATGTGGCGGTCAGCTTCATCCTCCCCATCCTGATGGTGATTTTCACCATCGTCGCCATCTGGCTCGCCACCGACCGGATGGTGCTGCAATGGCTGCTCTATCTGCGCCGGGTGACGGCAGTCTACGGGCAGGGCCATTATGGCTTCCGGCCCTCCAAGATGGATCAGGCGCCGAGCGAGTTTCGCGTGCTCGGCCACGCCATCGAGGACATGGCGCTCGCCATCCGCGAGCGCGATGCGCGGCTGCGGGAGGGCCTCGCCGAAAAGACCTCCCTGGTGCGGGAAATCCACCATCGGGTGAAGAACAGCCTTCAAGTGGTGGTCAGCCTCCTCAGCCTTTATGGCTCTGGCGTGCGGGAGGAGGCGGATCGCGCGCGCTTCGACCAGTTGCGCATCCGCATCAACACGCTCGCCGTGGTTCACCGCATTCTCTACGAGGCTCTGGAAGGGTCCCAGGTCCAGATCCTCGAACTGCTGCGCGAATTGGGTGCGCTGCTGGAATCCGCCCTCGACCGCAGTGTGCGCGTCACGGTCCAGGCGGATGACGTGTCGCTGCCAACGGACCTTGCGAGCCCGCTGGCGCTTCTGCTGACCGAGTTCGTGATGGCCATCTCGCGCGCCAGCGAAGATCGCCCGGTGAAGCTGGATGTGGCGGCGGTGGGCGAGGGCGGGCTCGTTATTCTGCGCCTGTCGGCGGACGCTGCGGTGCGGGACCTTCTGAGCGAAGCCCAGATCCCCCTCGCCTATGGGTTTGCCCGCCAGATCGGCGGCACCATCGAAACGCTCGCCGCCGGTGAGGGCTGCCGTATCGAGGTTCGGTTTTCTCCTCGCTTCAAGACCCGGTGAGCCGGGCGCGGATGCGCGCGAACCGGGAACCGACCCGCATCCGCACCGTTGCACTCCCGAGCACCGCCACTGCCGCGCGGGCTGGATAGGGAGCAACCCCATGGCCTCGAAGAGCAAAGGGACGTCCAATCGCGGGTTTGCAGCGATGGATGCCGACAAGCAGCGTGCCATTGCCCGCAAGGGCGGAGAGAGCGTTCCGGCCGAAAAGCGCAGCTTCTCCCAGGACCGTGCGCTCGCGGCCTCCGCCGGCCGCAAAGGCGGCCAGAGCGTCGCCGACGAGGACCGCAGCTTCTCGCGCAACCGCACCCTCGCCTCGCGTGCCGGGCAGAAGGGGGGGCAGGCCTCCCACACCCCCAGCCGGTCCTGATTTTTCTCGCACTTTTTTGCGGAGGCGGCGGGAACCACGGCTCGCCGGCGGCGTTCTACCCATAACCAAGCCGGCGTGTCCCGCGGACCTGGCCGCCGCGAACCGTGTTCCGCAGGTCCGGACCGCAGGCGCCACGGGTTTGTCTCAGGGGTGGCTGGCGTGTTTCACTCTCACGAAACGGATAGCAGACGTCCAATGGAAGGTCCCACGACGACCTCTGCGGTGGCTCCCTCGGAGATGAAAGCGCTGCGTGACCAGGTCCTCGACCTGTTGCCGGCGTTGCGCGCCTTCGCCCGGTCGCTGACCCGCAATCGAACCGAGGCGGACGATCTCGTCCAGGAAACGCTTCTCAAGGCATTGTCCAACATTGAGAAGTTCGATCCCGGCACCAATCTGCGCGCCTGGCTCTTCACCATTCTGCGCAACACCTATTACACCGAAATCCGCAAGCGGCGCCGCGAGAGTGATGGCATCTCCACCCTCTCTCAGCAGGATTCCAATATGGGTCCGGGGCAGGAATGGGCGGTGACGCTGCGCTCCCTCAAGGAGGCGCTGGAACTGCTCCCCTCCGATCAGCGCGAGGCGCTGGTCCTCGTTGGTGCGGCCGGTCTGTCCTACGAGGAAGCCGCCGATGTGTGCGGCTGCGCGCTCGGAACCATCAAGAGCCGCGTCAACCGCGCCCGGGCCAAGCTGCTCACGCTGATGGGGGCCGAAGTGTCCGCCGATGTGGTGGAGGTGGATTCCGTCGCCCTGTCGGCCGCGCGCAGTTCGGCGCGCAGCTCCGCCTGAGCGAAACTGGTTTCTTAATCCGATGGCCGGCTTGCCTCGCAAGCCGGCCATTTTTTATTGGAGGCGGCGCCCCGACTTCTGGATCGCCTTCTCCCCTCGGCTGCTGCTCCAGACGAAGAGTTAAGTCTGGCATCCGGGCGCTGTCGGCCGCGTCGTGCGCGATGATCGCCGAGCATGCTGCGCGCGACCTATGCCAGAGCCCGCGGCCCCTCATCGGACCTGAAGCTGGAATCGGGTGAACTCGCTCCAACGCACAAAGCCCGCCGGTTGGCCGGCGGGCGGGATGTCAGGTCGCAGGG
>JASBUY010000428.1 GCA_030147645.1 Aquabacter sp.
CTCAGAACCGATAATAGAGGAAGGGCGCGGCCGGGCCGCCGCCGATCCAGATCACGCACAGGACCATGAGCGCGGCGATCATGGCATAATCCATGACGGCCACGGCCGGACGCCAGGACAAGGCGAGACGCACGCGCGGCCATTTCCAGAAGCCGATGAGCCCGCCCGCCACCAGCGCCGCCACCGACAGGGGATAAAGCCCGAAGGCGACCGAGAAGCTCATGCCGCCGATGCCGTTGAGGCCGAACAGCCCGCCGAACATGTCGAGCGCGCCGGAAAAGGTCTCGGCGCGGAACCAGACCCAGCCGAGCAGCACGACGACCACCGTATAGAGATGGGCCACCTCGCGCGGCGCGCGGTCCAGCCAGCGCCGCAGGCCCATGCGCTCGATCACCAGGAAGGCGCCGTGATGGGCGCCCCAGATCACGAAATTCCAGCTCGCGCCGTGCCAGAGCCCGCAGAGCAAGAACACGGCCCACAGATTGAGATAGGTGCGGGTCGAACCGAGCCGGTTGCCGCCGAGCGTGATGTAGACATAGTCGCGCAGCCAGGAGGACAGGCTCATATGCCAGCGGCGCCAGAAATCGGTAACGCTGAGCGCGGCATAGGGGATGCGGAAATTGCGCGGCAGGGTGAAGCCCACCATGACGCCGAGCCCCACCGCCATGGCGGAATAGCCGCCGAAGTCGAAATAGATCTGGATCGCATAGGCATAGACACCCAGCCACGCCTCAAGCAGCGTCGGATGGGTGGTGCCGTCGAAAATGGACATGACCAGCGGCGACACCTCGTCCGCGATCAACACCTTCCAGGCGAGCCCGATGGCGAACAAGCGCGAACCGGCGGAAAAGCGGCCCCAGGTGGTGCGCCGATCCCCCAATTGCCGCGCCACCATGGAATAGCGCACGATCGGCCCCGCCACGAGTTGAGGGAACATGGTCATGTAAAGGACGAATTGAAGCGGGTCCCGGTTGGCGCGCACGCGGCCCTTATAGATGTCGGCGAGATAGGAAATGGCGTGGAACGAATAAAAGGAGATCCCGAGCGGCAGGCCGATGCGCGGAATGGGAATCACCACCTCGAAGGGTTCGAGCAGCGCGTCCAAATTCTCTAGGAAAAACCCGGTATATTTGAAGAATCCGAGCAGGACGACGTTAAAGACAACGCCCCAGACCAGCAGCTTTCGGCGCCCCTCCCCCGCCCGGGAATCCAGGGCCAGGGCCACTTTGTAATTCACGAAAATCGAGAAGAGCAGCAGCAGCAGATGCGGCGTGTACCCGCCGGCATAGAAGACCAGCGAGAACAGGACAAAGATGATGTTCTTGAGCTTGATCGTCCGTGCTGAGAAATACAGCAGGAGAAACAGCGGGAAAAAATAGAACAGAAATTCGATGGAGGCGAAGGTCATGCCGGCGCGGGCGTCCGATGGGGGCGGACTGCAATGCCATCCTTTTGCGGAGCGGGCAAGATTGGCCCCTAACGCGGGCGTCACGCCAGCGGCGCGGGAAACGGCTTGCATGGAGGCGCGGGCCTCCTATCCTCGCCGCGTCCTCAGCCGTCTGAAGAGTGCCCCATGCGCATCGCCACCTGGAATGTGAACTCCATCCGCCAGCGCCTCGACCATGCGGTGCGCTGGCTGGGGGAAGCGGCGCCCGACGTGGTCTGCCTCCAGGAGATCAAGTGCCAGGACGAGGCCTTTCCGCGCGAAGCGTTCGAAGCGCTTGGCTATAATGTGGCGGTCCACGGCCAGAAGGGCTTCAACGGGGTCGCCCTCCTCTCCAAGCTCCCGCTGGAGGACGTCACCACCGGCCTTCCGGGCGACGACGGCGACGTGCAATCCCGCTTTATCGAGGCGGTGGTCTCTGCCAAGGGGACGGCGGTGCGCATCTGCTGCCTCTATCTGCCGAACGGCAATCCGCCCGATACCGAGAAATATCCCTATAAGCTCGGCTTCATGGCCCGCCTGCGCGCGCTGGCGGCGGCGCGGCTGGAGCTGGAGGAGCCTTTCATCCTCGCGGGGGACTTCAACGTCATACCGACGGAAGCGGACGCGGCAGTACCCGAGGCCTGGGTGAACGACGCGCTCTTCCTGCCCCCGACCCGGACCGCCTTCCGCGATCTCGTCAATCTCGGCCTGACCGACGCGATCCGCGCCACGTCGGATTCGAACAGGATCTACAGTTTCTGGGACTATCAGGCCGGCGCCTGGCAGCGCGATCTCGGCATCCGCATCGACCACCTGCTGCTCTCGCCCCAAGCCGCCGATCGGCTGATAGCGGCCGGCGTGGACAAACATGTGCGCAGTTGGGAGAAGCCCTCCGACCATGTGCCAGTCTGGGCGGATTTTTCGATCGCGGCTTGAGGGATCGTTGATCACGCGCGCCTGCGTGGAGCTCTCGGACGGGAAGCGGACCGAACGCGGCCTAAAGGAAATCGCCCTACCGCTGCGCGGTCTTCAGCCACTGCTCCAGATATTTCAGCGCCGCCTCGCGCTCCTGGGGGCTCGCCTCCTGGAACGCGTCCTCGTACATCTCCACGACCCATTTGTCGCCCGGCCCGGCCGCGCTGTCGCGCGCAAGCGTCAGCCACATCAGACCGCGCGCCGGCTGGGGGGCGATGCCGTCCTCGCCTTTGAACAGCATGTTGCCGAGAAGCGCCTGCGCCTCGTACTGCCCCTTCTGGGACGCGAGAAACAGCCAGCGCGCCGCCTGACGCGGATCCCGCTTCACCCCTGCCCCGTCCAGATAGAGCTTGGCGAGACGGAACTGGGCGTCCGGGTCGCCGAAATAGGACGCCGCATAGGAGAACATGTCGCGGGCACGGTTCGGGTCGCGCCGCACGCTCGAATTGGGAATGCCGACCAGATAATAGCTGCCGAGCGCCACGAAGGCGCTGGCCACGAAGCGCGCCTGGGGTGTGCCGGGATAATCATCGGCATGGCTGTTGGCGACGCGGCTGAAATATTCGAACGCCTTGATGTCGTCGCGCTTCACGCCGTCGCCGTCCGCATACATGCGGCCGAGCTTCCATTGCGCGGCGGGGTGTCCCTGATCGGCAGCATAGCGCAACGCGTCCACACCCTTGGCCGTCTGGCCCGAGCGCAGGGCCTGCGCGCCGGAGCGGAAGGCCTCGTCCACCGGACGCAGCGGCGGCGCCATGGGCACGTTCACCGGCGGGGTCGGAATGAGCCCGGCCGGTTCGCTGGACTGGGCATTGCCGTCGAACGCATGCGCCGGAGCAAGGATGACCGCCAGTCCCGCCACCAACGCCAAAGCCCCCGCGACCCGCCGCACCGGCGCCCCGGAGGCGCCAGCGAGCCGGGCGAAGGCGGCCGTCGCGGGCCGTATGCGGGAAGAAACCTTCATGACGGACGCAACATGCCAGGAGCACAGGGCAAGATCGCGGCTGCCAAAGGGCCAAGCCGAGGATTCTCCTTGGCGGAGACCGGCCTGCTGAAGCCCCAATGCAGTCTTATGCCCTACCATTCACATCACCCCGAATGTGACGCCGGCACCATTCTCCGGACACGCACTTCGCCACATCGCTCCTTACCGTCTCGTTTCGTTTTGTGGCGGGAACGCGGCGTCACCCTGCCTCAAACCCTCCCCAGCCCTTGAAACACAAGCGGTGTTGCGGGCCGGCAACAGAAATAGGCGTCGCCCGCGACTGCACCGCAGAGTGGTGTGCTTGACGCGCGCCCGGGCCCATTGGACAAGCGCTGAGGCGGAGGCGGAGCATGCGGCGCGACGAGCAATCCACCGGCAGCGCGGGCGAGGTGTTCCGTGCCTTTTTTCTGCTGGGTCTGACCTCGTTCGGGGGACCGATCGCCCATCTCGGCTATTTCCGCGATGCCTTTGTGGTCCGCCGCCGCTGGATCAGCGAGGCGGCCTTCGGCGATCTCGTGGCTCTGTGCCAATTCCTGCCCGGCCCCGCCTCAAGCCAGGTGGGTTTCCTTCTGGGCGTGATGCGGGCGGGCGGCCTTGCAGGGGGCCTTGCGGCCTTTCTCGGCTTCACCCTCCCCTCCACCCTGCTCCTTGCTGCTTTCGGGCTCGGCGCGTCCCATCTATCCGGTCCGCTGGCGGAAGGCGTGATCCACGGCTTGAAGCTGGTTGCTGTGGCCGTGGTCGCGCAGGCGGTGCTGGGGATGGCGCGCACCCTCGCGCCCGACGGGCCACGAGCCGCCATCGCCTTCCTCGCGCTCGCCCTCACCCTGCTCTGGTCGGTCGCAGCGAGCCAGGTGCTCGCCATCGGCCTCGGCGCTGCGGCGGGCCTCATTCTCTGCCGGAGCGCGCAGACCGCAAAGCCGGAGCATCTGCACATGCCCATTTCCCGGGCCGCGGGGGCTCTGGCCCTCGGGATGGCGCTGCTCCTTGTGGTGGGCGCCCTCCTGGTGCCCGAGGCGGGCGGGGGCCTCGAGGCGATCGCCGCCGCCTGCTATCGGGCCGGGGCGCTGGTGTTCGGCGGCGGGCATGTGGTCCTGCCCCTGCTCGACGCCTCGTTCGTGCAGAGCGGATGGATCAGCAGCGCCGACTTCCTGGCGGGCTATGGCCTCGCCCAGGCCGTGCCCGGCCCGCTTTTCACCTTCGCCGCTTATCTGGGCGCGGTCGCGGGCGGTCCGGTCGGCGCGGTCGTGGGCACGCTCGTCATCTTCCTGCCCGGCCTTCTTCTGGCCTATGGCGCCATGCCGTTCTGGGGTGTCCTGCGGCGCGCACCCCATGCGCAGGCCGCCATGCACGGCGCCAATGCGGCGGTGGTGGGGGTGCTCGCGGCCGCCCTCTATTCGCCGGTCTGGACCAGCGCCGTGGGCACGCCGCTGGACTTCGTGCTCGCCGTGGGCGGCTTCCTCCTGCTCACCGTATGGCGCGCGCCACCCATCGCGGTGGTGGCGCTGTTGGGCGTTCTCGGGGGCCTTCTGGCAGCGTGAGAGAGCCCGGCGCTCAGGCGCCGGACAATTGGCGGATCGCGGTGCGCACCTTCTCGGCGCGCGCGAGATATTCCTCCCGCTTCTCCCGCTCGGCTTCCACCACTTCCTCGGGCGCGCGGGCAACGAAGCTCTCATTGCCGAGCTTGGCGTCGATGCGCGCCACCTCCTGGCCGAGCTTGTCCTCCTCCTTGCGCAGGCGGACGAGTTCGGCGCCGAGATCCACGACGCCCGCCAGCGGCAGGGCGGCGACTTCGCCGCGCACCACCATCTGAACCGACTCACCGGGCGCCGTCTCGGCCACCGAGATCGCAGAGAGCCGCGCGAGACGGCGCAGCGCGTCGTCCCATGCGGCGGCGCGCGCCCGCGTCTCCGCGGACGGCTCCACCAGGACCAGCGGCACCTGCGCGCCGGCCGGAACGTTCATTTCGGCGCGCACGGAGCGGATTTCGGTGACGAGGTCCACCACCCAGCCCACCTCGGCCTCGGCGTCGGGCGCTTCGAGGCCCGACAGATCGGGCCAGGAGGCGAGCACCAGCAGGCTCTCGCGCGCGGGTCCCTGCTCGCCGGTGCGCGCCCACAATTCCTCGGTGAGGAAGGGCATGAAGGGATGCAGCAGCTTCAGCGCCACATCGAGCACGAAGGCGGTGGTGGCGCGGATCTCATCCTTCGCCGTCCCGTCCGGCCCGGACAGGACGGGCTTGGCAAGCTCCAGGTGCCAGTCGCAGACCACGTTCCAGAGGAAGCGATAGACCGCGCCCGCCGCCTCATTGAACCGGTAGGCCTCGATGGCGGCAGTGACCTCGGCGCTCGCGCGCGCGGCCTCCCCGATGATCCAGCGGGCGAGCGTGCCCTCCACCTTCGCCGGGTCGAAACCCGCAACGCGCTGGCAGCCATTCATCTCGGCGAAGCGCGCCGCATTCCAGAGCTTGGTCGCGAAATTGCGGTAGCCTTCGACGCGCGAGGTGGCGAGCTTGATGTCCCGCCCCTGCGCCGCCATGGCGGCCAGGGTGAAGCGCAGCGCGTCCGCACCATATTGGTCGATCAGGTCCAGGGGATTGATGACGTTGCCCTTGGACTTGGACATCTTCGCGCCCTTCTCGTCACGGACGAGGGCGTGGATATAGACATCCTTGAACGGCACGTCGGGCATGAAATGGAGCCCGAACATCATCATCCGGGCGACCCAGAAGAAGATGATGTCGAAGCCCGTCACCAAGACCGAGGTCGGATAAAATTTGGCAAGCTCGGGCGTCTCGTCGGGCCAACCGAGGGTTGAGAAGGGCCAGAGCGCGGACGAGAACCAGGTGTCCAGCACGTCCTCGTCGCGGGTGAGGAAGGTGGCGCGCCGGTCGGCGTCCGTCATCAGTTCCTGCGCCTCGGCCGTCGAGAGGGTCTCGTTCCCCACATTGTGGGCGATGGCCTGCTCGAACGCCTCGTCCTCATCGAGCGCCACAAAGACATTGCCGTACGGATCGTACCAGGCCGGAATCTGGTGGCCCCACCAAAGCTGGCGCGACACGCACCAGGGCTGGATATTCTCCAGCCATTCGAAATAGGTCTTCTCCCAATTCTTCGGGACGAAGCTTGTCCGCCCTTCCCGCACCGCTGCCAAAGCGGGCTGGGCAAGCGTCTTGGCGTCCACATACCACTGGTCGGTCAGCCAGGGCTCGATCACCACGCCCGAGCGGTCGCCGTGCGGCACCATGTGGGTGTGCGGCTCGATCTTCTCCAGAAGCTCAAGATTGGTGAGCAGTTCGATGATCTGCTTGCGGGCGGCGAACCGGTCCATGCTGGCGAGATGGCTGAGCACGCCCCCGAAATCGGGATCGTCCACATAGGCCTCGCGCCGGTTCTGGAAGTCGTCGCGGATGCCGGAGGGATCGATGCAGCCTTCCGCATCCAGCACGTTGATCATGGGCAGGCGATGGCGCCGCCCCACCTCGAAATCGTTGAAATCGTGCGCCGGCGTGATCTTCACCGCGCCTGATCCCTTCTCGGGGTCGGAATACTCATCCGCCACGATGGGAATGCGGCGGCCGACCAGCGGCAGGACCACAGAGCGTCCGATCAGGTCTTTGTAGCGCTCATCTTCGGGATGCACGGCGACCGCCGTGTCCCCCAGCATGGTTTCCGGGCGCGTGGTGGCGACCACGATGAACCGGTCCGGCTCATCCTCGATGGGATAACGCAGGTGCCAGAGATTGCCCTTCACTTCGACCGGCTGCACTTCAAGGTCCGAAATGGCGGTCAGCAGCTTCGGGTCCCAGTTCACGAGCCGCTTGTCTTTGTAGATCAG
>JASBUY010000461.1 GCA_030147645.1 Aquabacter sp.
GCCGCGGGGAAGTTCCACGGCGTGATCGCCGCACAGACGCCCACCGGCTCCTTGGTCACAAGGATGCGCCGGTCCGGCCAGGGCGAAGGGATGGTCTCGCCATACAGGCGGCGCGCTTCCTCAGCGAACCAGCGCACATAGGCGGCCGAGGCGCCGATCTCACCTTTGGCCTCCGCCAGGGGCTTCCCCTGCTCGGTGGTGAGGATGCGGCCAAGCTCTTCCTGGTTCGCGAGAAGCAGGTCCGCGAGCTTGTGGAGCAGGCTCGAGCGCTCGGCGGCCGTCTTGGCCCGCCAGGCGGGGAAAGCGGCGGCGGCGGCCTCGATGGCGCGGCGGGTCTCGACGCCGCCCGCGTCCGGAACGGTTCCGATGAGTTCGCCGTTGGCGGGATTGGACACGGTGAGCGTGCTGCCGGAATCGGCATCGATCCAGGCGCCGCCAATGAGCATCTTCTCGCGCATCAGCGCGAATTCAGGAGCATCGCCGGGAATGGGGGTATGCACGGTCATGACTTCTCCGCAGATGGGCCGCCGGCTGAGCCGGTCGGCGCGCGAGGGGGCGGCGTCCGCAATCTGGACCCCGCGTGCTGTTGTTCATCGCCCGATCCTGGGCACTGACCACGATCGGGCGATGACGTTCTAGATCCTTGCCCATCCACACCTTATTTCCGAAGCGCCAGTGCTCCGGCGGGAGCGGGCATTACCGAACGCAGGTGATGGAATGGAACGGAACGATCTGTTCCTTGTGGTGGTCGCCTCCCGAGACGTGGCAGCGCAGATAGTCGCGCCCGACGGACATGGGCGCATAGCCCGTAATGGTGCCGCCGCCCACCACCTGGATGATGATGGCCTGCCCGTCCTTGGCGCCAACGATGTCGAGCACGGCTTGCCGAAAATCGTCATCCTTCATCTGGCAGCGCATCAGACGTCTCCTTGCTGGCATTTCCTCGCGTCGCGGGCACGTCGGCCTCTTCGATACCGCCACTATATCGCGGATTGGACGCGGAAGGCATGCCTGGAGCGCACCGGTCGGCGCGCAGGCCTGCGCCAAGGCTCAGGCCAGCGCGATGGCGTGAAAGAAGGTCCCCGTCACGCGGCCCCGCCGGCTTCCCTCGGGGCCAAGACCTTGGCCTTGGGCATCTGACAGGTCCGCCAAGGGCGCGTCGCTGCCGCGCGATGAGATGGTGGCATAATGGAATTCATGGCCGCGCACTCGCCCGCCGGGCGCGCCGAGCGGGGAGGGGGCGAGCAGATGCGCCTCGCGGTAACCGAGAGTCATCTTGCGGCGGGCAAAGCTGGTCTCCAACGCCAGCAGGCCGGCCATAGCGTGGGACTCTCCCGCGCCATCCACCAGCACAGATCCGAGCGCCATATAGCCGCCGCACTCCCCATGGACCGGCCGGGTTTCGGCAAAGGCGGCGAGGGCCGACTTGAAATGCATAGCCGCCGCGAGCCGTCCCGCGTGCAATTCCGGATAGCCGCCCGGAAGCCAGCAGGCGTCGCAATCGTCCGCCGGTCCCTCATCCGCAAGAGGCGAGAAGGGCACGATCTCTGCGCCCGCCGCCCGCCAGGTCGCGAGGAGATGGCCGTAGAGGAAGGAGAAGGCCTCGTCGCGCGCGAGCGCCACCCTCTGGCCGGGTGGCGGCAAATGCTGCGCGGTCCGCGAGGGCACGGCGGCCTCATCCGCGAGGGCGATGATGGCGTCGAGATCGAGATGGCGCTCGGCCATGTCCGCGAGCGCCGCGAGCCGCACGGGCAGGTCGCCATGCTCGCCGGCCTGGACGAGCCCGAGATGCCGCTCAGGCAGGCTGAGAACATCGGAGCGCGGAATGGCGCCCACCACGGGCAGGCCCAGCGGCGCCATGGCCTCGCGGATCAGCCGCTCATGCCGCGGACTGCCGATGCGATTGAGGACCAGGCCCGCAATGCGCACATCGGGGGCGTGCAGTTGAAACCCGCGTGCGATGGCGGCGGCGGATTGGGATTGGCCGGAGACGTCCAGGACGAGCAGCACCGGCAGGCCCAGCCGGGCGGCGACGTCCGCACCCGCGCCAGAACGGCCGGCGGGCGCAGGAACGCCATCGAACAGGCCCATGGCGCCTTCCACCACCAGCAGGTCACCTTGCATCGCCTGCGCCGCAAGTGCCCCAAGAAGGTCCGGCGGCATGGCCCAACTGTCGAGATTGAATCCAGCCTTGCCAGTCGCGGCTGCATGGAAAGCGGGATCGATATAATCGGGGCCGGATTTCGCTGCGCGCACGTCCTGGCCCCGCCGGCGCAGGGCCGCCAGAAGGCCGAGCGTCACCGTGGTCTTGCCGGAGCCGGACCGGGGCGCGGCGATCATGAGGGCACGTGTCATGCCGAACGTCCTTACGCGGCCGCGCGGCAGATCGCCAGCGGGGATGCCGGCGTGGGGCGGCGGCGATCGCACCTGCTATAAGAAGCGCAATGAGCGAAGCGGACGCCACAGACGACATTCCCGACCGCCCGTTGCGGCGCGGCTGGACCACCGGCACCTGTGCCGCGGGGGCGGCCAAGTCCGCGTTCGCGGCCCTGGTGACGGGCGCCTTTCACGATCCCGTGGAAGTCCAGCTTCCGGGCGGCGAGCGCCCGGCCTTCGCGCTCGCACTCGGCACACGCGAAGGGGACGTGGCCCAGGCAGGCATCGTGAAGGACGCCGGCGATGATCCCGACGTCACACATGGCGCCCTGGTCTTCGCCCGTGTCCGGAGAGGCGAACCGGGAGGCGGCGTGCGGTTCCTGGCGGGTCCGGGCGTCGGGACCATCACCCGGCCGGGTTTGCCCCTGCCGCCGGGCGAGCCTGCCATCAATCCGGTTCCGCGGCGCATGATCGCGCAGGGCATTTCGGAGGTGGCGCAGCAGGCCGGAACCCTGCCGGACGCCATCGTCGAGATCGGCATCGAGAATGGCGCCGCCCTGGCGTTGAAGACGCTCAATCCCCGGCTCGGCATCCTGGGCGGCCTGTCCGTGCTCGGTACGACCGGCATCGTCATTCCCTTTTCCTGCGCGGCCTGGATTCACTCCATCCATCGCGGCATCGACGTCGCCCGCGCCATGGGGCTCGCTCATGTGGCGGGGGCGACGGGAGCCGCGTCGGAAGCGGCGGTCCAGCAACTCCATGGCCTGCCGGACACGGCGCTGATCGATATGGGCGATTTCGTCGGCGGCATGCTGAAATATCTCGCCGCTCATCCCGTCCCGCGCATCACGGTGGCGGGCGGCGTCGCCAAGATGACCAAGCTCGCGCAGGGCCGGCTGGACCTCCATTCCAAACGGGGCGCCGCCGATCTCGAAGCGCTCGCGCATCTTGCCGGCCTGGCCGGCGCGTCGCCCCAGCTTCAGCGCGCGGTGCACGGCGCCAATACGGTGGCGCTGGCCTTCGCGCTCTGCGCGGCGGAGGGCATTGCGCTCGGCGACAGCGTGGCGCGGGCGGCGTGGACCACTGCCGCGAAGCTTGTGTCGGGACGGGGAATGGAGCTGGAAGTCGTGCTGTTCGACCGAGACGGCCGGTTGATGGGACGCGCGCCCTTCGCGCCCGCCTGACCCCGCGCGGCCTCTGTGTTCAGCCGGCGTCCTGCCCGGATCGGAAGCGGCGGACATAGTCCGTGTCGTAGAGCGCGCTGTCGCGGAAATCGCGGGCCGCGAGGGCCGGGCCGACCAGGATCAGCGCCATGCGCGCGAGCGGGTCGTCCCGCAACTGCGCCTCGATCCCGCCCAGCGTCCCGCGCAGCACCCTTTGGTCCGGCCAGGTGGCGCGCGCCACCACCGCAACTGGGCAGTCCGCGCCGTAAAAGGGCAGGAGTTCCGCCACCACCCGGTCCAGGGCGTGGACGGCGAGATGAATGGCCAATGTCGCCCCGGTGGAAGCGAAGGCCGGCAGGGTTTCGCGCGGTGGCATGGCGGAGGCGCGGCCCGAGATGCGGGTGAGCACCAGGCTCTGCGCCACTTCCGGCACCGTCAGCTCCGTGCCGAGGACCGCAGCTGCGGCGGCAAATGCGGGCACGCCTGGCGTCAGCGTATAGGGGATGGCGTGGCGCTCCAGGCGACGCACCTGCTCGGCGAGCGCACTGTAGATCGAGAGGTCGCCGGAATGCAGGCGCGCCACGTCGAGCCCCTGGGCATGCGCCTCGACAAAGGCCGCTTCGATGCGATCGAGGTCGAGCGGCGCGGTATCGATGATGCGGGCGCCCGGCGGGCAGTGGGACAGCAACTCCGGCGCCACGGTGGCCCCCGCATAGAGGCAGACTGGGCAGCGGGCGAGAAGATCGCGCCCGCGCACCGTGATGAGGTCCGCCGCGCCAGGACCCGCGCCGATAAAATGGACCGTCATGGTTGCCCCCCTTCCGCGAGCGCGCACGTCACCGCGCCGAGCGCCAATCGGGGGCCGAGCAGCCGCGCCGACGTGCCGGCAGCGGCGAGCGCAGCGGTCTCTGCGGCGGACGGGACGCGCAGCAGCGCCACCACCCGTTCCGAATGGGTTTGCGCCTGGCCCGCCATGGCTTCCAGCCGGCTTTGCGGCACGAGGATGAGCGGCAGGCCGAGCGTGGCGGCCGCCTCCGCAATCCCCGCCTCTCCGCCCTTGATGGCGGGGGTCGCAATGGCTTCGAGGCGCGCGCGCGGCAATCCGGCGCGGGCCAGCGCCGCGTCGATGGCGGCACACACATCCTGCTGGGAGACGCCCCGCCTGCTGCCCACGCCCGCGACGATCATGGCGTTTCGCTCTTGGTCCAGATCCATTGGGTCACCGGCATGGCCGGCCGCCACCCCGTCATTCCCTTGACGGGAACCGCTCTGGACACTGCGAGGCGCGTGAGATCGCCGCCAAGCCGCGCGTGGAGCGCCAGCAGAACCGCTTCGGTTTCCAGGGTGACGGCATTGGCGACGAGGCGCCCGCCGGGCCGCAGGTCGAAGATCGCAGCATCCATCACGCCCTCCTCGCTTCCGCCGCCCCCGACGAAGATGGCGTCGGGACGTGGCAGCCCTGCCAGGGCTTCCGGCGCCACGCCTTGGACGATGCGCAAATGGGGCACGCCGAGCGCCAGGGCATTGCGCGCGATGCGTGCCGCGCGGCTGCCGTCCTGCTCGATGGCGACTGCACTGAGGGAAGGATCGCACAGCAGCCATTCGATGGCGACCGACCCTGCGCCCGCGCCGATATCCCACAGGCATTCCCCTCGGCGCGGCGCGAGTGCTGAGAGGGCCATGGCGCGAATCTCGCGCTTGGTGATCTGGCCATCATGGTCGAACAGGCTGTCGGGCAGCCCCCGCCCCAGATGCAGGACGGCGCCCGATCCTTCGACGCGCACAGCGACGAGGTTCAGCGGGTCGATCCGCAAAAAGTCAAACGCATCGGCACGCGCACTTCGGACCCGCGCGCGGGGGCCTCCCAGGGCCTCCAGGAGGATGATCTCGGATGCGCCGAAGCCGAGATCGGTCACCATCCGCGCCAGCGCGGCGGGGCCTTCGGCGTCCGAGGTCAGCGCCAGGATGCGCGTGCCCGGGTGAAGATGGGGCCGCAGGCGCGCGATTTCGCGGCCATGGAGGGACACGCAGACGACATCCTGCAGCGCCCAGCCGAGGGCGGCCGCCGCGAGGCTGAAGGCGGAGGGCGCCGGAATGACGCGCATTTCATGCGCGGGGACATAACGGGCAAGAGTGGCGCCCACGCCGTGGCAGAAGGGGTCGCCGGACGCGAGCACACAGACCCGCCGCCCCCGCGCGGCAACCACCGCCGCGATGCCTTGCGAGAAGGGGCTCGGCCAGGCATGCGCTTCGCCCGTCACGAGATTTCCTGCCAAGGCGAGGTGGCGCGCGCCCCCGAACACCATGTCCGCTGAGCGAACGAGGTGAGCGGCGGCGGGCGACAAACCGTCCGCTCCATCCTCGCCGATTCCGACGATGGACAGCCATGCCTCCTCCGGGGCAGGGTGAGCGGTTCCTGACGCCGGTTCGTTCATGCCCGCTCTCCCTTCATCCTCTCCGCGCCCCTTGCGGGTGCTCCTGCTGGGCGGGACGGCGGACGCGCGCCGCCTCGCCGGAGACCTTGCGCGTCGCCCGGGCTTCGATGTGCTGCTCTCTCTGGCGGGGCGAACCGCGCATCCCGCACCCCAGCCCGTGCCCGTTCGGGTTGGTGGATTCGGGGGTGCCGAGGGGCTCGCACGCTTCCTTGAGGACGCGGATTTCGATGTGGTGGTGGACGTCACGCATCCCTATGCGGCCATCATGTCGCGCAATGCTGCCGAAGCATGCGCGCGCGCGCGCCGTCCGCTGCTGGCCGTGCGCCGCGCACCCTGGGAGGCGCAAGCGGGCGATCGCTGGCGCGACGTGGACGACGTGGCGCACGCGATTGCCGCCCTCGGGCAAGCGCAACGGCGGGTGTTTCTTGCGCTCGGCCGTAACGAAGTGCGGGCCTTTGAGGCGGCGCCCCAGCACATTTACGTCGTGCGAAGCGTTGACCCCGTCCTTCCCCCGCTGCGCGTGCCGCATGCAACCTATCTGGTGGCGCGCGCCCCATTCGAGGCGGGAGACGAAGAGCGGCTCCTCGCGGCGCACGGCGTCGACATTATCGTCGCGAAGAATTCCGGAGGCCCCTCCACTTACGGCAAGATGGCGGCGGCGCGGGCACTCGGCATCGAGGTCCTGCTGCTGCGCCGCCCGCTTACGCCTGATGTGGAGGCCGTGGAAGGTGCGCAGGCCGCTCTCGCGTGGCTTGAGGCGCGCCGTCACGAGGCGCTCCGCGGCGTGTAGACCAAGGGCGGCAGGCCTTCGCGGGAAATGATGCGCGTCGCGGGCGAGCCGATGACGACGCAGGTGGCCATGTCCGCCTGCGCGGCATCCGCCTCCGCCAGGGTAAAGAACGTAATGCGCTCGTCAGGCCGGCCGGCGGCACGGCCGAAGATGACGGGCGTCGTCTCGGGAAGAAGCGTTCTCAGCAGGTCCAGGGCCGCACCCAGCTGCCAGGGGCGGGCCCGGCTCACGGGATTATAGAGGGCGATGACGAAGCCCGCCTCCGCCACGGCCCGCAGCCGTCGCTCAACCAGCGACCAGGGCTTGAGGTTGTCCGAGAGGTTGATGGCGCAAAAATCGTGACCCAGCGGCGCGCCCACGCGCGCCGACACAGCCAGCATGGCGGTGACGCCGGGGACCACCTGGACATCCACTTGCCGCCAGGCGGGAGGCCCGTGCTCGATCGCTTCGCAGACCGCCGCCGCC
>JASBUY010000014.1 GCA_030147645.1 Aquabacter sp.
GAGCTGGTCTGCTCCAATTCCTTCCGCTCCGACGATCCGCAGGGCAATGCGGTGGGCGTGCTCCATGCCGAGATGCGCCTTGCCGGATCGCTCATCCTGCGCTGCGCGGATGCCCATCAGGTGCCTGCCGGTGGGGCGCTCGCCGTGGATCGCGAGGGATTCGCGGCCGCCGTGACGGCGGCGCTGGAAAGCCATCCACGCGTGGAGATCCGCCGCGAGGAAATCACCGGCCTGCCGCCCGCCGACTGGGACAAGGTGATCGTCGCCACCGGTCCCCTCACCTCTCCCGCTCTGGCCGAGGCCGTGCTGGGCCTTACCGGAGAAACGGCGCTGGCCTTTTTCGATGCCATCGCGCCCATCGTCCATTTCGATTCCATCGACATGACGAAGGCGTGGTTCCAGTCGCGCTATGACAAGGCAGGCCCGGGCGGCACCGGCGCGGACTATATCAATTGTCCGCTCTCGCGAGACGAATACGAAGCCTTCATCGATGCCCTGCTGGAGGGCGAGAAGGTGCCGCTGCGCGATTTCGAGGCCAAGACGCCCTATTTTGACGGCTGTCTGCCCATCGAAGTGATGGCCGAGCGCGGCCGCGAGACCCTGCGCTTCGGCCCGCTGAAGCCGGTGGGCCTCACCAATCCCCACGCGCCCGACGTCAAGCCCTATGCGGTCATCCAGCTGCGCCAGGACAACAAGCTCGGCACGCTCTACAACATGGTCGGCTTCCAGACCAAGCTGCGCCATGGCGAGCAGGCGCGCGTGTTCCGCACCATCCCAGGGCTGGAAAACGCCGAATTCGCGCGGCTCGGCGGGTTGCATCGCAACACCTATCTGAATTCCCCGCGCCTGCTGGATGCGACCCTGCGGCTCAAGGCCGATCCGCGCCTGCGCTTCGCCGGCCAGATCACCGGCTGCGAAGGCTATGTGGAAAGTGCGGCCGTGGGCCTGCTGGCGGGCCGCTTCGCGGCGGCGGAGCGGCTCGGAGCGGAGCCCGACTTTCCCCCGGTCACCACGGCCCATGGTGCGCTGCTCGGCCACATCACCGGCGGGCATATCGAGGTGATCGATGCCGGCCCGCGCTCCTTCCAGCCCATGAATGTCAATTTCGGCCTGTTCCCGCCGCTGGACATCTCGCCCAAGGGTCCGGACGGAAAGCGCCTGCGGGGATCGGAAAAGACCCTCGCCAAGAAGAAGGCCATTGCCGCGCGCGCCCTCGCCGATGCGGCCCGCTGGCTCGACAGCGCGCAAGCGGCGGCTTAAGAGCCCACATGGCCCGTTCGAACGATTATTTTCCGCCTCTGGAGCGCAAGGCCGATGCCGGCCGCTTCACCGTGGACACGGTTCTGAAGCGCGACGTCTTCTCCACCGTGGAACGCGGCACCTGGCGCGCCGCGGACGGGCGCGACTATCCCGCCGTGCGCCGGCGCTGGAACGAGGTGTCGCCCTGGTTCGCGCTGCTCGCCGCGATCCTCGCGGGCCGCGAATCCCATGCGCTGGCGCAAGTGACACGAACCGGCGTCACCACGCCGCTGCTCGCGGTTGGCAACCGCTTCCTGGTGCGCGGCTGGATCGAGGGCGTTCCGCTCCAGATCGCCCGTCCCCATGGCGATCTCGCCTTCTTCCACTCGGCCAAGGCGGCGCTGCGCGCGCTGCATGGCGCGGGCTTTGCCCATAATGATCTCGCCAAGCAGCAGAATTGGCTGCGCGGGGCGGATGGCGAAGCCTGGCTCACCGATTTCCAGCTCGCTCTGCCCATCAGCCGGCGCTCGCGCATCGGCCGCGTCCTCGCCTATGAGGATCTGCGCCACCTCCTGAAGCACAAGCGCACCTATTGCCCCGAGGCGCTCACCCCAAAGGAGCGCGCCGTTCTGGCGCGCAAGAGCGTGTTCGCGCGGGTCTGGATGGCCACCGGCAAGAAGGTTTATCGCTTTGTCACGCGCCGCCTCATGTCCTATTCGGACACCGAAGGGCGCGGACCGCGCGTGACTCAGGTGGCGCCGCGCATCGCAGCCGCCCTTCTCGCCCATCCGGCCGTGGGCGCGGTGCATATGGCGGACTATCAGACGCTGGGCGGCAAGGTCGGGCTCTATGCCTTCATCGAGGCGGCGGGTCCGGTAGACGCGGCGGCGCTGCGCGCCCATCTCGCCGCCGCCTTGCCCGACCGGCCGCATCTCGACCAACTGCAGATCGTCCCGCGCCTGCCGCGCACCGCCTCGGGCGACGTGCGCGACGATCTCTTGCTGCTGGTGGCGCGCAATCAGATCGAAATGATCGATGCGCTGGCCGGGGATGGCGACACGCGCGATCTGATGGCCGCCATCTGCCGTGAGCGGCTGAACCTCACCGACCGGATCACGCGTCCGGCAGCGTGAAGAGCGGCTTTCCGGCGCGCGCGCGCTGCGCGGCGCGCCACAGCCGCCATTGGCGCACCAAAGGCGGCGCGCCCACGACCGCGCCGAATGGGTCGCTTGCCCCCGTCAGGTCCGCCAGGTCGCCCGGCACCAAGGCGAGCGGCAGGAAAGCGGGAATGGCCGCCGCCGGCACATGCTTGAGCGCGTCCTGCGAAGCTTTGAGATGATGAACGACCCGGCGCCGCAGCGTCGCCAGCGTCTCGCGCACGCCCGCGCTCGCCGTGCGCGTCACCACATCCTCGCGGCTGCCGCCGAACGCGCCGAGCAGGTCGAGCGGCAGATAGCACTGGCCGCGCGCCGCATGGATGGGCAGAGCACGCATGAGGCCGGTGATGGCGATGGCGACGCCCGCATGGCCGCTCGCGGTCGCAAGGCCCGCATCCTGTCGGCCCAACAGCAGGCCGGCAGAGAGCTGGATCAGCACCGAGGCGGTCTCGCCCGCATAGCCTTCCAGATCGTTGAGCGAAGGCATGGGATCGTCATACAGGTCGAAGGTCCGCGCCTCGATGAGATTGAGCAGGGCCGGGCGCGGCACGTCCCGCGTCGCCAGCGTGTCGAGCAGCGCCATGGCAACGGGATGTCCGGAAACCTCGCCGCGCCCCAGCCCTTCGATCAGGTCGCGCCACCATTGCAGGCGCATCTCGCCGGGCAAGGGCTCTCGCACCACTTCGCGAACCCGCGCCACTTCCAGATTGAAGGCGTAAAGGGCGCACAGATGCCGCCGCCCCGGCTCGGGGGCAAACAGGCTCGCAAGGAACCGGTCGCGATCATGGGTGCGGATCGCCTGCGCGCAATGCTCATAGGCGCGGGCGAGGTCCGGCGGCGGTGCGGCCGGGCCGGCCATGGCTAGAAGGCCACCAAGGCGGCAGCGACCCGCCGCCCCTCGCCCAGCAGCACATTATAGGTGGCGGCGGCGGCCGGGGTCGGCATGAGCTCGAAGCGCAGGCCGGCGGCGCGCAGCGCCTGCTTTTGAAGCTCGGGGAGATGGGCCGGGTCCCGCCCCGTGCCGAGGAACAGAAGCTCGAAGGCCGCCGCTTCCGCGAGGATCGGCGCGAGGGCCGAGGTGGTCACCTCGGCGAACCCGGACACCCGCCAGGGGCGGATGCCCGAAGGCAGCGCGAGGATGGAGCCGGCATGGGACATGCCGGCGAAGTGGAAGAAATTGTCCGAATAGCCGTCGATCATCACCTGCCGGGGCAGGAAGGGATCATCCGGGCGCTCGGCCACGGCGGTCTCAGCTCCGGCCGGGGCGCGCGCGCCCCTTGCCGCCGCCCCGACGCGGGCCGGGCGCCGGCGCGGGCGCAGCGACCGAAGCTGCAGGCGCGGGCGCGGGCGCGGACGGAACGGCAATGGCTGCAGTCCCCTCCACCGAATCCGGCGGCAGCACCTCTGCGGCGCCATCGGCCTTCGGCTGAGGCTTCTCACCGACCGTCGAGGGGCGCAGGCCGAGATGGATCAGCATGGGCGCCGCGACGAAGATGGTGGAATAGGTGCCGATGACCACGCCGACCGTCATGGCCAGCGAGAAGCCGCGCAGCACTTCGCCGCCGAAGAAATACAGCGCGAGACAGGCAAGGAAGGTCGTCAGGGAGACGATCACGGTGCGCGAGAAGGTGGCGTTCACTGAGAGATCGAGCATCTCCGGCAAGGGCATCTTCTTGTAGCGCCGCAGCATTTCGCGGATGCGGTCATACACCACCACCGTATCGTTGAGCGAATAGCCCATGATGGTGAGGATGGCGGCGATGGAGGTCAGGTCGAAATCGATCCCGAAGATCGAATAGATCATCAGGGTGACGAAGATGTCGTGCGCCGTGGTGGCGAGCGCGCCGACGGCGAACTGCCATTCGAAGCGGAACCACAGATAAATCAGAACCGCCACCGCGCCGAGAATCAGCGCGACGATGGACTGGCGCACCAATTCGCCGGACACGCTCGGGCCGACCGTCTCCACGCGGCGGATGGAATATTCGCTGCCGAGCGCGTCGGTGATCTT
>JASBUY010000024.1 GCA_030147645.1 Aquabacter sp.
ACCTCGTGGCCGGCGGCCTGGGCCGCCTCGACGGCGGTGTCGACCGCCTTGACCAGCTTCGCCTTCGCGACGGCCTCGATCTTCTGACGGCGATCGGTGGAGATCTTCTGGGCTGAGACGGTGGCATGGAAGGCGCGCGCCAGCTCCATGGCGCCCTTGGTGTCCTTCGTGCCGGCACCGTCATGCACCAGCTCGATAATCAGCGTCTTGATGAACTCACCGAGGATGACGGTGTTTTCGTCCACGTCCTCGGCCGTGAACTGCGAGGAGATCCCTGCGAACATTTCCCGTGCCCGCTGCATGCGGGTCTGAGCCGCCGCCTTGTCCGCGGCTGCCCGGTAGAAGGCCGAACGCGAGACCGCCTCGATTCCCTTGGCTTCCAGCCGGTCGTTGAATTCAAAAAGAATGTCGGCCGTGGTCCGCTTCCGCGCCGCCAGCTCCTGGCAGGCCCACACGACATCGTCTTCCGCCTCGGGCGGCAGAAGGTCCAGGCTGTTCAACCGGCCACGTCCTGCCATCTCAGGCCACCGGATCAGACGGGCGCTGCACGCCTTCGATCGCGATCTCGCGGTTCACGTGCCGCCGGCCCGCGCGCAGCAGCACCGCCACCTTCACCGAACCGGCATCCGTGACGCTGACCGCGCCCATTTCGGCCAGATAGGCAAGCTGCGCGTGCACCCACGGACGGTCGCGGGGAACGCCGAACTCATCGCGCAGCACCTTTTCCAGCCAATCCGACGTGGCCGAGCCGCCGACATCCTGCGCCAGCTCCTTAAGGATGATCAGGCGCGCCTGCTCCATGAGCCACGCCTCGCGCTTTGCCTGACGGCTCGCTTCGCTCACGCTCTTGCCTCCTCGAACATCCGCTCCTGCACGCGGGTCGCCATGGCCGCCACGGGCTTCAGGCGCTCATCCATGGTTTCCATTCGCCCTTCCAGACGGGCGATAGCCATCTCAAGGCGATGGCTGGTGTCTTTGTCGGGGAGGTGCATGATTGCCGTCTCGGCGCTGCTCATGCGCCGATCCAGCTCCGCCATCCTCTCCTTCAGCTTGCCGTCCTCCTCGGCGAGCTGAGTGATTTCCGACCGCCGCGCACTGCGTGCGGCGAGGAACCAGGTGGTCCCCAGCGCGACCATCGAAGCCAGCGGCGAAAGCCACCCCCGGATCTCTTCCATCACACCCCCCGTTGCCGCCGGCGCCGACGCTCCGCGCTCTCCTGGCAGCCCACGCACCGCGTTGCCGATGGCATGGCGCGGCGCCGGGCCGTATCGATCGGCGCGCCGCAGTCCTCGCAGTCCTCAGATCCCTCGCCGGCGACACCCGCGCGGGCCGAGGCAATGGCGCGCTCGCGGAAGCACTGGTCGCGCTCCTGCGCCACGTCGATTTCGTCGCTCATCGGCACTCCGAAGCCGATGCCGCCCGCCAGTCGGTGGCGAGAAGGTCGCCGAGCGCCGGCACCCAAACGGTGAGCCGCTGGGCGCCCCGCATCGCCGAGATGTGCGGCTCTCCCCCGACAGTCGACAGGTACAGATAGCTCGGCGCATGGGCCGGCCAGCTGTCGCGGCGCACGGGGCGACCCGCGCGCAGCAGCGCGAGGGCACCGGCGAAGTCGTGGGCCGCCACGGTGAGGTTGGGCGCGGGGACCGACTGGCTCATTTGGCTTCCGCCCTGATGAGGCCAGCGAGTGCAGCGCGCTCTGCGAGCTTGGCGACGCGAGGCAGGATGATGTCCTGCATGGCCGCAGGGTCATCGATCGGCGCCTTGAGGCGTTTCAGCGTGTCGCGCCCGTAAGAGACGGCATAGTTCGCCGCGTCCGCGACGATGCCGTTGTGCACGTCCAGCGGCCACTGGCCGTCGAAGGCGACGTTGGCTCTGGCAGCCGCCCAGATGACCCCATTCTCGACAATCGCATCGAGCCGGGCGCGGTCCGCATCCGCGATCTCCACGCCGATCCGGCGGGCGACGCGCTGGAGCCACAGCCCAACGACGGCGGCGAGCGGTGTGGCGACCGCCGCCACCAGCACTTCCAGGCCGACGCCCATGGCCGAGCCCATCGAGATGACGGTGCTATCCGTGGCCGCGAGGGCGGCGGAGGACATCAGCAGCAGCGCCAGCGCTGCTCCAGCAAGCATGTGCATGTGATCCTCAAGCTTCGTTGGTGGAAAGGGCGCCGTCGCCTTTGACGACGACTTTGCCGGTGGTGGGCGCCGCCGCCGTCGACGGCCACCGGGTGGCGATGTGCCGGCTCTTCGCCACCCATGTCAGATTGACCTGGTTGCTCTGGTTGCCGCCGAGGACGAGGAAGGCATCGGCCCGTTCGCCGGCGTAGAAGCCCACATGGCCGCCGCCGGAACGCGTGAAAACCAGCAGCGCGCCGGTGGTGGGCAGGCACGGGACACCGAACATCTTCCAGGCGAGGGCGGAGAGTGGATTGCCGGGGATCGGCTCCGAAGGCAGCGTGGCGCCCATGCAGTGCGCCACGAACAGCCCGCACCAAGGGATTTCGTCGCTGTCGTAATAGCCGGCCACCCAGCCGCCGAGCTTCTTGGCCCAGCCCAGGATGGTGGAATTGTGCTTGGGGCCGGGGATCTCCCTGATGCCCTTCAGGCGCTGCGCTTCCTCGTACCAGGGCAGGAGCGGCGTCTTGCTGGGAGGCGGCGGGGCGAGCGTGCCGTCGCACCTGGACACGGCGGCGGCAAGAGCCACCACGGTGCGCGGCCCGATCGTGCCCGGCCACTTCACGCCGACTGCATATTCGCGCTGGAACTGGGCAACCGCCGTCTGCGTGCGCCGGCCATTCACGCCATCGGCGCCGGCGGGGCCGAGGTCATAGCCGAGCTGCAGGAGCTGGCGCTGTACGTCGATGATGCTCATCGTAAGCCTCCGGGCGCCATCCCGAGGACGGCGAGCACCACGAGGACGATGAGGAGGGTGGTCGCGAGCTGCTCCCAGGTCTCCGCGTTCGCTACCGCGACCGCACCGGCCACACAGGCCAGGAACCAGACGAGCCACATGCGGATCTTCCCCACCGGCCCCGTGGCCGATGAGGTGAGAATGGCTGCTCCGGCCTCTAGCGATCCATGACCCTAGATGGGGTCTGGATTATCCGTCAGCCGAAAAGGTCCATCTGGGAGTCGGTCAAATCTCGGTCGCGCAGGGTCTTCCAGACCGTGTTTTCCGAGCAGCGCAGCGCATGCGCGATCGCCCCATAAGACATGCCTTTGCCACGCATGACAAGGATGAGCCATTGGCGGGCCACTGGCACCTTGTACTGCTGTCGGGGGCTATCGCTGCCGTCGAGCCAGTCTTTCAGGCGGGTGTAGGCGGGTAGACCCAAGAGGAGGCAAACCTCATTCTCAGGATTGACCGGATTGGGGATATAGATCCGCCGGCCACCATATGCCTCGATCAGGAGGAACGCCGCTTCCGGCCCGATCTGGGCCGCCAGCCGGGCCGCTTCCCCCGTTGGGGCCGGCAGGGCCGCTGAGCTGGCGGAGGGAGCACCGGCGCGCCTGCTCACAGCACGATGCCCCGCACGGTGCTCTCCAGGGAGAGACCGACGCCGCCGGCGCCCGCGCCGCGCCAGACGAGGCGCGCGGTATAGGCGCCATCCCTGCACCGCCAGAGCTGGGCCCGCGTCACCCTCAGGCCCTGGTCTGTACAGACCGCGTGCTGCCGCTGGAGCTGCGGAGCGGCGGCGAGGAGCTGGTCCAGCGAGATCTGCACGGGGCGGCGACGGCGGGCCATCAGGCGGATTCCTTCTTGGGGGCAAGATCCAGCGAGAGCTGGGCGGTGTCCGCCGCGCGGGCGGCCCGCGCGTCGCGATGCAGACTGTTCACCTGCACTTCGTCCCGCAGCTGGGCGTGCAGCAGGCGGTGCAGCTCCGCCGCGTCGCGGGCGGTCGAGAGGTGCGCCCTGCGCTTCCGCTCGATCCGTGCCCGCACGCGGTGGAGCTGGGTCATGGCGTCACGCGGCCCCGGCTCGCTTCGCCAGCCGCGCCGTCCGGCGCCGCTGCGCCTCGCGGATCTGACGGCCGAGGCGGGAGGACAGCTGGTCCAGATCCGCGTCCCCCATGTGATGGGTGTCGGGCAGCGGGTCATGCTCGCCGAGGCCGACAAGGTGGCGGTGCTGGGCGCGCAGCACCATGAGCTTGCGCCAGCGGGCGAGAGACAGGCCCTGCGCCTTCAGCTGCTTCTGCGTGCAATTCCATATGACGGCGCGGTCCCGCACCATCCACCCCTTAAGGGCCTCGATCACCTTGCCGGCGTCGGCGGGGTCATGCAGCCAGTTGAGGTGCGCGATGCCCGTCTGCCGCTTCACGAAGGCGACGAGGGCCTTGTCCGTGCCGATCTCCACGAGGCCGAGATTGTAGGCCGCGATCCAGAGCACGCGGCACACGGCGGCATACTCGCCCGTGAGCTTCTGCGCCCCTTTCGCGGCCGGCTTTCCGGGGCCGGCGAGCGGCTTCAGCTTCTCGATGACGCGCCCCGCCTCCACCGTGGAGAGATCCTTGGCGGAGCGCTTGCCGGTGGTGGCAGCCAGCATGGCGCGGTAGTCGTCGTCGGACAGCCTGAGCTGCCGCGCCATCGCCTTGATGGCGCGGATCTGCTCCACGGTGACGGGTGCGGCCGGGGCGATCATCGGGAGCCCTCGATGTGCAGCTTTGCCTGCAGCGCAGCCGAGAGGAGCGCAAGGGGCGCCGTTGCCTCGTTCCCCTCGATCGAGAGAAGAGGTTCCACGCGGATGCGCCCCATTCGGTTCCCGGCGCCATCGCTATTGCTGATTGTCCAGGCGAGGCCCGGCAGCAAGCGCTCAACAAATCTGACGGCTACGTCCAGGGATGCGGTGAACTGATAGCCGTCGCAT
>JASBUY010000033.1 GCA_030147645.1 Aquabacter sp.
GTCACCGAAGGCGCCATCGCGGCGGTTTGTGCCGAGGCGGTGGGCCTGATGGAGGCGCTTCACGGCCTGACCGTGGACTATCTGAAGACCCGCAAGCAGTTCGGCGTCGCCATCGGCTCCTTCCAGGCCTTGCAGCATAAGGCCGTGGACATGTTCGTGGCGCTGGAACAGGCGCGCTCCATGGCGCTCTATGCGGGGATGATGCTGGACGCGCCAGACGAGGGCGAGCGGCGCACCGCGCTCTCCGCCGCGAAGGTCCAGATCAACAAGTCCGCGCGCCTCGTGGGCCAGACCGCCGTGCAACTCCATGGCGGCATCGGCATGACCATGGAATATATCGGGGCGCATCATTTCCGCCGCCTCGCCATGATCGAGCTGATGTTCGGCGACACTGCCTATCATCAGCGCCGGGTGGCCGCAGCCGGCGGGCTGGTCAGCGCCGCCTGAGTCCGCGAAAGGCGGACGCGCATCGTCTCTGGGGGCCGCGCTGTTTGGGTGCGGCCCGGTCATCGTCGAGGGAGCCGCCATGTTCGAGACCGTTCCCGCCGATCCCACAGCGGCCAGCCCGGGCGCGCTGGCGAAGAACCTGCGCGCGCGCCTGCGCCTGCCGGTGATCGCTTCGCCGCTCTTCATCATTTCCAATCCGGATCTGGTGATCGCTCAGTGTAAGGCCGGGATTGTCGGCTCCTTCCCCGCCTTGAATGCAAGGCCTGCCGCACAACTGGACGAATGGCTCGCGCGCATCAGCGAGGAATTGGCGGCCCATGACCGCGCCCATCCAGAGGCGCCGGCCGCCCCCTTCGCGGTCAATCAGATCGTCCACCGATCCAATGACCGGCTCGACCACGATCTGGAGTTGTGTGTGAAATGGAAGGTGCCGCTGGTCATCACTTCACTGGGCGCAAGGCCCGAGGTGAATGCCGCCGTCCATTCCTATGGCGGGCTCACCTTTCATGACGTGATCAACCCCACCTTCGCCCGCAAGGCGCTCGAGAAGGGCGCGGACGGGCTGGTGGCGGTCGCCGCCGGAGCGGGCGGGCATGCGGGCACGCTTTCGCCTTTCGCGCTGGTGCAGGAGATTCGCAGCTTCTTCGACGGGCCGCTGGCCTTGTCGGGGGCGATCGCCAACGGGCGGGCCATCCTGGCGGCGCAGGCGCTGGGGGCGGACTTCGCCTATATGGGCTCGGCCTTCATCGCCACGCAGGAGGCCAATGCGGCCGAGGGACACAAACAGTCCATCGTCGAGAGCGGGGCGGAGGATATCGTCTACACGAACCTCTTCACCGGTGTTCTCGGCAATTATCTGAAGCCCTCGATCCGCGCGGCGGGGCTCGACCCGGACAATCTGCCGGCCTCCGATCCCTCCGCCATGAATTTCGGCTCCAACCGGGTTAAGCCCTGGAAGGACCTTTGGGGCGCGGGGCAGGGGATCGGGGCAGTGCGAGAGGTTCTGCCGGCCGCCGATTTCATTGCCCGGCTCGCGCGCGAATATGACGAGGCCCGTGCGGGCCTCGTCTAAAAGATGCCGGGTCGCTCGGATGTGGCCCGGCCCGCCTCACTCCGTGCGGATGCCGCCCTCGCGGATCACCGGCGACCAGCGATCATATTCACGCTTCAGGAAGGCGGCGAAGGCCTGGCGTGAACCGCCCACCACCACGCCACCCTGAACCTCCTCCACCATCTTCTTGATCTCCGGCAGCGCGACGATCTTGTCGAAGATGCTGTTGATGCGGTCCGCGAGCGCACCGTTCATGCCGGCCGGAGCCGCCACGCCGTACCAGACCGCCGCCTCGAAGCCTGGAAGGAAGTCGCGCATCAGTGGCGTGTCGGGCAGGATCGGGGAGGGGCCCGAGCCGAGGGCCACCGGCCGCACTTGGCCCGCGCGGATCATGGGCAGGGCCGAGGCAAGGGTCGGGAAGCAGAATTGCGCATCGTTGCGCACCACCGCCATCACCGTCTCCGCGCCGCTGCGATAGGGCACATGGACCATGCGGATGCCGGCATCGCGCTCGAACAGCGCCATGAAGAGGTGGCTGCCATTGCCGATGCCTGCAGAGGAATAGATGAAACCGCCCGGATTGGCCTTTGCCGCCGCGATGATCTCGGGAACCGTCTTCTGCGGGACGGTGGGGTTCTCCAGCAGCACCGCATTGAGGTTCACCAGCTGGATGATGGGGGTGAAGGCCGTCATGGGGTCGAAGGTGGCCTTGGCGTTGAGCTCCTTGCCGATGACGTTCGCCCCGATATCGGCCGCGATCAAAGTATAGCCGTCCGGCGCCTGCCCCGAGACGAAGCTTCCGGCCACCATGCCGCCCGCGCCGGAGCGGTTTTCCACCACCAGCGGCTGGCCGTTGGCGAATTCGGGGAAGCGCTGGCCGACCGCGCGGGTCAGCGTGTCCACCGCGCCGCCGGGTCCGAACGGCACGATCATGCGGACCGGACGAACCGGCCATTCGGCGGCGGATTCGGCGGCGAAGGCGGGGGCGGCGGCAAGGCTTGCCAAAAGGCCGGTGAAGCCGCGCCGGGTCATTTCGATGTTCGTCAGCTTGCTAGTCATTGGGGTCCTCCGGATTTCTCTTCTTGAAAGTCTGGGAGGCCGCGGCGCGGGCGCCGCGGCCGCGCGGTCAGGCCGCGGTGTCGTCGCCCTCCGGCCGCGCCCAGCGGCGGTCGAAGTCCCACACTTCGGGAAAGCCCATGAGCTCGTTCATCTTGCCGAAGTCGTAGATGACGTCCTCCGGCAAGGCGGTGGTGTCGCCCTTCGCCAGAAGGTGCGCATAGGAGCGCTCCAGCGCCGCCGCCATGGTGAGGAAGCCCACCGCCGGATAGATGGCGATGGAATAGCCGTAGGAGGCCAGCGTCGCGGCCGGCAGGATGGGCGTGCGCCCGCCGCCGTCCACATTGTTGGCGAGCAGCGGCGCATCGATCTCCCCGCCGATCCGCTTCATCTCTTCCGCGCTTTCGGGGCTTTCGATGAAGACGATGTCGGCGCCGGCCTTGCGATAGATCTGGCCGCGCCGGATGGCCTCATCGAGGCCGAGCGAGGTGCGTGCGTCGGTGCGGGCGATGATGAGGAAGTCCTCGCTGCGCCGGGCCTCCGCCGCCACCTCGATCTTCAGCGCCATGTCGCGCGCGGAGATGACACGGCGGCCGGGCGTGTGGCCGCACTTCTTGGGCACTTCCTGGTCTTCGAGCTGGATCGCGGTGACCCCGCCGGCCTCATAGCCCATGACGGTGTGGCGCACATTGAGCAGGCCGCCATAGCCGGTATCGGCATCGGCGATCACCGGCGTGACGCTGCCCTGCGCGAAGCGCGCCATGCGGCCGACCATATCGGTGAAGGTCGCGACGCCCGCGTCGGGAATGCCGAGATGGGAGGCGACGGTGCCGTAGCCCGTCGCATACAGGGCCTTGAAGCCCATGCGGTCGGCGATGCGGGCCGAGATCATGTCGAAAATGCCGGGCGCGACGACGAACTCTTTCGCCGCCAGCGCGGCCCGGAGGGAGGGATTGGCCATTGTGGCTCCTTTCTGAATGAGACAGATGCGCTCAGGCGCCAAGCGCCTGGCGCACGCGTGGCACGAGGCCGCCTGCGGCGAGGATGGCCCGCACTTCGTCTCCCAGCGGTGGCGCCTGCCACAGGTGGGGGCCTTGTGCGATCTCCATGGTGTCGAGGGCGATGCGCGCGCTCTGCCCCTCCGCCAGGCCTTCCGCCGCCTGCGGGCACAGCAGAACGGGCAGGCCGAGATTGACGGCATTGCGGAAGAAGATGCGCGCCGCGCTGTGCGCGACGATGGCCGAAACGCCCGCCGCCTTCAGCGCGATGACCGCATGCTCGCGCGAGGAGCCGCAACCGAAATTGCGGCCGACGGCGAGAATGTCGCCCGGCTTGACCCGCCCGACGAAGCCGGGGTCGAGCCCTTCCAGGCAATGCCGTCCCAAGTCCTGCGGCGTGCGCAGGGTGAGATAGCGACCGGGAAGGATGACGTCGGTGTTCACATCATCGCCGAAGCGATGGACCAATCCTTCGAACACGAGGCTCATGCCGCATCCTCCCGGATGGCCGCCACGTCCTGGGGCGGCACGATCTCGCCCGCGAGCGCGGCG
>JASBUY010000036.1 GCA_030147645.1 Aquabacter sp.
GTGGATAGCTTCTTCCCGTACCAGATGCTGTGGTTCCTGGTGTCGAGCCCGGCCCAGTACGAGAAGCTCGGCAAGGACTGGGACAAGTTCGCCCAGAACCCCTCCGGCACCGGCCCCTTCAAGCAGGACAAGCTGGTGCCCCGCGAGCGGCTGGAGCTGGTGAAGAACCCGGACTACTGGGACAAGTCCCGCCTGCCCAAGACCGACCGGATGATCCTCATCCCCATGCCGGAGGCGCTGACCCGCACCAATGCGCTGCTCGCCGGACAGGTGGACCTGATCGAGACCCCCGCGCCGGACGCGTTGCCGCAACTGAAGGCGGCGGGGGTGAAGATCGTCGAGAATGTCACGCCGCATGTGTGGAACTACCATCTCTCGGTGCTTCCGGACTCGCCCTGGCAGGACCCGAAATTGCGTAAAGCCTTGAATCTGGCCGTGGATCGCGAGGGGATCGTGGCGCTCATGAACGGCCTCGCCAAGCCCGCCAAGGGCCAGGTGGACCCGCAGAGCCCGTGGTTCGGCAAGCCCACCTTCGATCTGAAATACGACCCGCAAACCGCCGCGAAACTCGTGAAAGAGGCCGGCTATTCCAAGGAAAAGCCGGTTAAGGCGACCTTCATCATCGCCCAGGGCGGCACCGGGCAGATGCTGTCCCTGCCCATGAACGAGTTCATCCAGGCCTCCTTCAAGGAGATCGGGGTGGATGTGGACTTCAAGGTGGTGGAGCTGGAAACCCTCTACACCCATTGGCGCAAGGGCGCGAAAGACCCCATAAATGCCGGTATCACGGCCAATAATATCGCTTACGTGACGTCTGATCCGCTTTACGCACTCATTCGATTCTTCGATTCCCGGCAAGTGGCGCCGGTGGGCGTGAACTGGGGCTATTATTCCAATCCCAAGGTGGATGCCCTCATCGACGAGGCGAAGAAGACCTTCGACGTGACGAAGCAGAACGAGCTGCTCGCCCAGGTCCACCAGACCGTGGTGGACGACGCGGTCCTGGTATGGGTGGTGCATGACACCAATCCCCATGCCCTGTCCGCAAAGGTGAAGGACTTCACCCAGGCCCAGCACTGGTTCCAGGACCTGACCACCATCGGCATGGCCCAGTAAGGCCCGCCAGCGACCCCGGCCAGGGCGGGTCGGACCCGCCCTGGATCCGAGTTTTTTGTGGCTGCTGCCCGGTTTTTATGTATAGTGCGCCGCGCGTGGCCTCATGGCCGCGCGCAAGCATCCGTTTGCCTTGACCGCGCTGGACGACATCCCGGCCCGGCCACCGAACGGAACGGCGAGGCCTCAGCCTTTGGCGGCTTCGCCTCATCTTCTCTCACCAAAAGGATATCCCGATGTCGATCACGGCCGAGCGCAAGCAGGCGCTCATCACGGAATATGGTGCCAAGTCGGGCGATACGGGTTCGCCCGAGGTCCAGGTGGCGATCCTCTCGGAGCGCATCTCCAACCTGACCGAGCACTTCAAGTCCCATAACAAGGACAATCATTCCCGTCGCGGCCTGCTGAAGCTGGTGTCCCAGCGCCGCAGCCTCCTCGACTATCTGAAGCGCAAGGACGAAGGCCGCTACAAGTCGCTGATCGAGCGCCTGGGCCTGCGTCGCTGAGCGCGGCATTTCGGGCGTGCCGAAGGTCGGCGCGCCTCCATTGATCCTTTCGAGGACCGACGCGGCGGGCATGGGGCTCGCCGCGGGTACGCGAAGTCAAGGGAAGTCATGGCAGGATCGCCGGACGCAACCGTCGTACGCAGTCTCCCCACGGGGACGGCGGACGGGCGGCGCGTCCGGCCGTCTTGCTCATGGCTCCCCTCTTCGCTGAATGAAGAGAGACAACTTCCATGTTCGATATCCATCGCGAGGAACTGGACTGGGGTGGACGCACGCTGATCCTGGAGACGGGCAAGATGGCCCGTCAGGCGGATGGCTCGGTGCTTGCCACCTATGGCGACAGCACCGTGCTCGCCACCGTCGTCTCGGCCCGTGAGCCGAAGCCCGGCCAGGATTTCTTCCCCCTGACCGTGAACTACCAGGAAAAGACCTACGCGGCGGGCCGCATTCCCGGCGGCTATTTCAAGCGCGAGGGCCGTCCCTCCGAGAAGGAGACCCTGGTCTCCCGCCTCATCGACCGTCCCATCCGCCCCCTGTTCCCGGACGGCTACAAGAACGACACCCAGGTGGTGGTGACCGTCCTGTCGCACGATCTGGAAAATGATCCCGACGTCCTCGCCCTGGTGGCGGCCTCCGCCGCTCTCACCCTCTCGGGCGTGCCCTTCATGGGCCCCGTGGGTGCGGCGCGCGTCGGCTTCATCGGCGACGAATATGTGCTGAACCCCACCGTTGACGAGGTGAAGGAAAGCGCGCTCGATCTGGTCGTGGCCGGCACGGGCGATGCGGTCCTGATTGTGGAATCCGAAGACCAGGAACTGCACGAGGAGATCATGCTCGGCGCGGTCATGTTCGGCCACCGCCACTTCCAGCCGGTGATCGAGGCCATCATCCGCCTCGCCGAGAAGGCCGCCAAGGAGCCGCGCGCCTTCGATCCGCCGGACCATGCCGAGCTTGAGGCCAAGATCCGCGAGATCGCCGAGGCGGACCTGCGCGCCGCTTACAAGATCCAGCAGAAGCAGGCCCGCTACGAGGCGGTTGGCGCCGCCAAGTCCAAGGTGAAGAAGTATTTCGAAGGCCTCGCGGTGGAAGGCCAGGTGGCCCCGCCCGCGCAGGTGGTCTCGGAAGTGCTGAAGGGCCTTGAGGCGAAGATCGTCCGCTGGGCGATCCTCGATGAGGGCGTGCGCATCGACGGCCGCGACGTGAAGACGGTGCGCCCCATCGTCTCGGAAGTGGGCATCCTGCCCCGCGCCCACGGCTCCGCCTTGTTCACCCGCGGCGAGACGCAGGCCCTCGTGGTCGCCACCCTCGGCACCGGCGAGGACGAGCAGTTCATCGACAGCCTGGAAGGCACCTACAAGGAGCACTTCCTGCTGCACTACAACTTCCCGCCCTTCTCCGTGGGCGAGACCGGCCGCATGGGTTCGCCCGGCCGCCGCGAGATCGGCCATGGCAAGCTGGCGTGGCGCGCCATCCACCCCATGCTGCCGGCCAAGCATGAATTCCCCTACACGCTGCGTGTCGTGTCGGAGATCCTGGAGTCCAACGGCTCCTCCTCCATGGCCACCGTCTGCGGCACCTCGCTGGCGCTGATGGATGCGGGCGTGCCGCTGCGTCGTCCGGTGGCGGGCATCGCCATGGGCCTGATCCTGGAAGGCGAGAAATTCGCCGTGCTCTCCGACATTCTCGGCGACGAGGATCATCTCGGCGACATGGACTTCAAGGTGGCCGGCACGGAGCAGGGCGTGACCTCGCTCCAGATGGACATCAAGATCGCCGGCATCACCGAGGAAATCATGCAGGTCGCCCTCGCCCAGGCGAAGGACGGCCGCGCGCACATTCTCGGTGAAATGGCGAAGGCCCTGACCTCCGCCCGCGCCGAGCTGGGCGAGCATGCCCCGCGCATCGAGGTCATGAAGATCCCGGTGGACAAGATCCGCGAAGTGATCGGCTCCGGCGGCAAGGTGATCCGCGAGATCGTCGAGAAGACCGGCGCCAAGATCAACATCGAGGACGACGGCACCATCAAGATCGCGTCCGCCAGCGGCGACGCCATCAAGGCCGCCATCAACTGGATCAAGTCCATCGCCTCCGAGCCGGAAGTGGGCCAGATCTATGAGGGCACGGTCGTGAAGGTCGTCGATTTCGGCGCCTTCGTGAACTTCTTCGGCTCCAAGGACGGTCTCGTCCACATCTCCCAGCTCGCCAAGGAGCGCGTCGCGAAGTCGTCGGACGTGGTCAAGGAAGGCGACAAGGTGAAGGTGAAGCTCATGGGCTTCGACGAGCGCGGCAAGACCCGCCTGTCCATGAAGGTGGTCGATCAGGCCACCGGCGAAGACCTGGAAGGCAAGGACAAGGCCGAGAAGAGCGACGAGGCCGGCGCCGCCGAGTGAGGCGCGCGGGTCCCATTCACGCCGTTCGCGGCGTGAATGGCTCTGCCCGTTCGAGCTTGATCCGATCAGGTTGGATCGCAATCAGATCGGTAAAACGTTCTCTGAAGGGCACATCTGACATGAGAAAGGGCGCCGCGAGGGCGCCCTTTCTTTTTGTGCGTAGGGCGATGCGGGCGGATCAGGCCGCGCGCACCGTCTCCACGAAGCTCTGGACCTGGGTGCGCAGCGACACCGCCTGGCGCGACAGGTCGGTGGCGGAGGACAGCACCTGCTGGGCCGCCGAAGCGGAGGCCTGGGCCGCCCGCTCCACCGAGCTGATGCTGCTGGTCACCTCGTTCGTGCCGGTGGCCGCCTGCTGGATGCTGCGCGCGACCTCGGAGGTGGTGGCGTTCTGCTCTTCCATGGCCGCCGCGATGGCGGTCGCCCCGGCGCGCAATTCGCTGATGGTGCGGCTGAAGCTGGAAATGGACGACACCACGTCCCCGGTGGAGTCCTGAATGCCGGAGATGCGGCCGGAAATGTCCGCCGTGGCCTTGGCGGTTTGTCCGGCCAGCGCCTTCACTTCCTGCGCGACGACCGCAAAGCCACGCCCGGCCTCGCCCGCCCGGGCGGATTCGATGGTGGCGTTGAGGGCGAGCAGGTTGGTCTGCCCGGCAATGGTGTCGATCAGGCTGATGATGGTGCCGATCTGGTCCGCGGAGACGCGCAGTTCGCTCATCTGGCTGTTGGTGTTGTCCACCTCGCTCACGGCCTGCTCGGTCATCTGCGAGGAATGCTGGAGGCGGTCGCCGATCTCGCGGGCGGAGGCCGACAATTCCTCGATGGCCGCAGCCACCGCCTGGACATTGGAGGTGGCGAGCTGAGCCGCCTGCGCCACGGCCGCCGCCTGGGCGGTGGTCTCCTCGGCGGTGGCGTTCAGCGTTTCGGAGGCGGCCTGGAGTTCGTTGGCGGCCGAGGCCACCATGTCCACCACCGCGCCGACGGCGCTCTCGAACTCGTCGGCGAGGGTGTTCATCTCCTCCTTGCGGCGCTCGGCGGCGGCGCGCTCCTCGGCCAGACGCTCCTCGCGCTGGCGCTCGGATTCCACGAGGCTGTCGCGGAAGAAGGCGAGCGCGCGGGCCTGGTCGCCGATTTCGTCCTTGCGCGTTGCAAAGGGGATTTCCGCATCCAGGTCCCCGTTGGAGACATGCTCCATGGCATCGGTGACGCGGCGCACCGGACGGGCGATGCCCATCACGGAATAGACGGCCGAGGCGATGGCCGCGGCGATGGCCACCAGGGAGAAAATCAGGATCTGCAACATGCCGTCATGCAACGCCGCATCCGACCGATCATCCGCCTCCTTGGCCTGGGTGGTGGTGGCGGCGATGACTTCCGTCAGCAACTTCGCCGCCGCTGTGGTGGCGGGCGTGGCGCGCTCCTCGACGATCTTCTTGCGCTTCTGCGCTTCAGCCAGTCCGTCCTGAACGGACTGCACATAGGCCTTGAAGGCGTTCTGGGACGCCGCCACCGCCTTTGCGATGTCCGGGGAGCTGCCGAGCTGGTCCTGCACGGTCTTCAGGGCCTTCAGCGCCCGGTCCTGCATGGCATTGATGAGGATGAGCTGCTTGCGATCCTCTTCCAGAATGAAGGTGGCGGCGGAGAGGCTGATATTATCCAGCATCTGTTCCAGCGGCGTCACCAATTGCAATGTATCGGGCTGATCGAGCGGCGCGATCAGCTTGGTCAGCGTCGAGAAGCTGGTGCGCGCCTGGATGTTCAGGGCCGGGCGGCTGTCCACGAAGTTCAGCTGCGCCTGCTGTGAGCCCTGGATGTCGGTGGCGGCGGCGCCGATGTCGGTCAGCTGGGTCTTGAGCTTGCGGAAGACCTCACGGTCGGGATCGTGGGTTTCCAGCTCCATGAGCTGGTCCAGAGAGGCCTGCGCCGCCTTCACATCGGCCTGGACCTTGCGCAGCAGGTCGTCATTCTCAAGATTCGCAAAAGACAGTCGCATCTCGGTCATGCCGAGACGCACACGGCCGAGCAGCAGGCCAACTTGCTCCGTCTTCTGGAGGATCTGAGCCTGAAGCTCGGTCTCCGCGTTGGCGGCCTCGATCTGAGAGAGGGCGGATTGCCGGCTGAAAATCACGCCGGCAGAAAGAAGGATCAAAATACCGGATGCGATGCCCAGTTTGGCACCGATCCCAAGTCGAAGGGCGCTCACGGCTTCACCTCCCGATGGCCGAAACAACCGGGGCAGGTGACGGGAATAGGCTTGTGCGAGACTTGCGCGGCCTCAGACTTTGGCAGTAGCGCGCGCGTCGCTGGGTTACTTGCAGGCGCTCGAATCGATGAATTCAACCGCGTGGACAAGCGGTTGCGGCGAAACGGAGATGAAACCGTCGAACGGGCCGCTCATTTCCAGAATGAGGAACAGCGCGCCGCTGATGGAAAGCGCGCACATGAAGAAGAAGGCCTTCACCACGCCGTTGGACGGCGCGAACAGACCGAAACTGACAAAGATCAGCGCCAACCAGACGATCAGCACGATGATGAAGATGGCGGGAACGGCGGCCACCGCTTCGCCCGAGACGGTCCACCGCGTCTTGAGGATGGACTTCAGATCGTCCAGGGCGGCGGTCCGCGCCTCCTGCTGGATGGTGGTCTGGGGTGTCCAGTTGCGCACCAGGCTTTCCAGCGAGAGCAATATGTCCCCCGAGCCGGCGCCCGGCGTGCCGGCATTGTCCGATCCGCCCCAATTCTCCACCAGGATGGCACGGGTATAATCGCCGAGCAGCTTCTGGGCGGGGCAGGCGTCGGGGCCGGCATGGCGCAGGTCGGACGCCAGCGAGAGGATGTTCAGCGCATAGGTGTGAACGTCCTTGTCGGTGGCGTCGAAATTGCCCTTCACCGAGGCCGTCATCAGGCCGAGGATCAGCGACGTCATGGCCGCGACCATGCCGACGCCGAGCTTCACGGCATCCTGGGTCGAGCCCGAAATGTGATGGGAGGCGAGGCGCTGGGCCGCGAACATTGCCCCGAGCGCCCCGCCGAACATGCCGACGAAGGCAATCACAGATACAAGCGTAGGATTCATCTGGCCTCGGCCCCCACCGCCACTGCCATTGAGCTAACGCCGTCCCGTGCTATTCGGCCGCTTTGGGGGCGACCTCGTGCGCGAGCTTGGCTTCCGCATCTTCCTGCGTCTTCAGGACGTCGGGATGCGGCATGGAAATGATGTTGTACCCGCTGTCCACGAAATGCACTTCGCCCGTGACCCCGAGGGAGAGGTCGGAGAGCATATAGAGCGCGGAGCCGCCCACCTCCTCGATGGTCACCGTCC